>JAJDWI010000083.1 GCA_022825665.1 Candidatus Poribacteria bacterium | reverse complement strand
TCAGCAACTCCTAATCCTGTCCATCTTGTGATTCTGAAAATCCTAGTTCAGACAATCTGTCGGAGGTTGCTTTGCTCGCTCCGACCTACGAGAATGTAAGAAGTGAAGACGGACGAGGAAACCTCACCCCTACGTTAGTGTCCGAGGCGCAATGAATTGCGCGACTACAAACGCATCTCGTCCTTAAATTGACGCTTATGGCAGAATGCGCGTATGGCATTCTGCATTGGTTAGGAAACCGCACCTACCGGGTTTGGGTCCGGATTACCTAATTTATTTTTTAATCTTCATAACCTCGCCCCTATGATGAAGATATGATATTATGCGAGAGATTAGGTAACGATTTATGAGATAGATATTAATCTATCAATGATGTTGTTATGCGGTTGCACCTACTCTGAAGGCGTAGATATTTGCACCTTTCAAGATAAAACGGAACCGAAGCGGTTGTTTCGCTTTTTCCAACGAAGCAGATTTCCATTGTACTTGATGTCTGATGTTATCATCTGTCATTGGCACACAATCCTCAATAGAAAATCCAGGTTGAAGATGTCCATCTGCTGTTAAGATTTCAACAACGATTTTCCCATCACCCGCATCAGCGTTTATTTCCAGTTCACCGTTTGGAATCTGTAGTGGAACGGTTTCAATCACTCCTTCAGATTCATCTGCATCAAGTGACACAAAACCGTCCAATCGCCATTTCGCTAATCCAATTGCTTTATGGCGATCCTTCATCATAGCACCGTGTGTATGCTCTGTGCCTGTATAATACCAGTGGATTTCATTTTCTGTGATGATAGGTTGTGTGGCAGTTCCCATAATCATACCAGTGTCAAAGGTTCCGGGTTCACCTCGTGGAATGATCGGTGTCCTGTCAGAGTCGGGGTAATCCCAATTACATCCGTCTCTACTACAGACAAGTTGTGCATCGATTGGACCATCAACTGGAATTTCATGCTCCGCTGCCCCTGGACCTGTCACGTAAAGAACTCCAGCAATCCCGATATAGATATTGTGATATAAGAACCCAGACATGTTGTGTATTTCAGCGCGATCCGCACCGTATCTATCTTGTCCGACTGCATCGTCCTCATCGTTTGCTCCGAACATCGGTTCAAGTGATTTCCAAGGACCTTCTAATTGAGGACTTTCTGTATATGCGATCATTCTACGTGCGTCTTTATCATTACTGCGTATCAATGCATACGCACGGAAAAGGGAGGTGTTCTTATCATAGATTACATTAAATGCTCCCTCATTATTGCGGTCTGCCACAGGTTCCAAATAATCTGAATCATCCCATCGGATTCCGTCTGGTGATGTGAGAAGGAATACGTTGCGATACCGTCTACAGAAACCGATCATTTTATATCGTTTCAGTAGATTGGTCTCATTGTCATCACGGAATACACACGCGCCGTGTAAGTCCCAGACGATATTGTTGTTCGGATTTCCATTGAATTCAAAGAGACCGAGATTTGGTTTTGTCCAATTCAAACCGTCATTACTTTCAGCATAACATGTTAGGTCCCCGCGATCGTTTTCAACAAACTTTCGTCCATAAGCATCGTGCGTTTTACCTCTATAGGTGGAAGGATTGCGATCTGGACGTGGGACGTAAAGTCCTGGAATCTCATTCGCTTTAAATCTCCAATGTGGTCCCATGCGACACATATACCACATCCGATATTTCCCATAAGTCTCATCGTACATCGTTGTGCCATAAAGGTGAACACGTCTTGATTGATCTGGACCTCCATGTTCCCATGGATTATCAGGATCAGGTTCAAGCACGGGGACTTCGTGCTTTACACAAGGATGTAGTGTTCGGGTAACACCTTGCTTAGAGGCGATAAGCGAGTCATCAATAAAGAGTTCTGTGCATGGATTAAGTGTGCAAACTTTGTTCAAATTCAAATTTCCTAATGTTGCTTGGCGCGCTTACTTGGTCTTTAATACACCCCATGTAACCGCAAGTTTACCTTCTGCTTCAACATCAAGTGTATCCACTGCTAAGTTGTTTATATCCTTTTCACTTAAAACTGCGTTATAGATTCTGGCATCTTCTACACGTGCGACAACCCACCCATAAGCTGTTCCTCCGATTAGCGCACGAGGACCAAAGAGGGCTTCTACATCACCTTCTTTCCATGACACAATGGGTCCTTGTGTATAGTCCCCAATGATTTCACCGTTTCGGTAAATCATTATCTTTGCCATATCATCAACATTCTCATAAGAAATCGCTATTTGAATTAATTTACCTGTTTCACTTTCTGCTTTTCCGTAAGCAACATTTGGAGTTCGCCTAAAGAAACTACTGCCTGCCATCCAATGTTTCTCATGCCGTTCAGCATAGACTATTGCATCAAATGTGTCTGCACTGCTTTTATTTACAGCGAGAGTCGCTCCTCTTCTAATATTAAGATCATCTAAATATAACCATGTTATCAAAGTTTTGTCAGGACCGATCTGAGGACCTTTATATCCTGTTGTCAATGCCCACTTATTGTCACCAATATGTAATTTTCCATCTTTAACTTCAGCACCTCTTAATTCAATATCACCGAAATGACCTGTATGGTCTTCTAATTCTACTCCTTTTTCAAAAGTCCAGTGCCCAATCAAATCTTCTTTTTTCTCTCCTTGACCTGATACAGGGACGATTATAACGAATATAAGCAGGATACAGAAGAGGTTAAGGATAATGCGTTCCAATTTTAACATTATTAATCCTCCTATGAAAATACAGATTGAAATCATCTTACAACTGAGTAACATTTTGATAAGCATACCATAGTATTGAAAAAATGTCACAGTTAATCAAGTCAGAAAAACTTGCAAATTATAGTATAATTTGGTAAAATTAATTGAATGCCTTATATATTTGGAGGTTTTATACGAAATGGATATTAGAATTGAGTATTGCACATCTTGAAACTATAAACCACGGGCAGCCAGTTTGGCAAAAGCCTTAGAAAAGAAATATAGCGGACAAGTTGATGAAGTGAAACTCGTTGAAAGCAGTGGTGGTGCTTTTGAAGTTTATGTTGGTGATGAATTGCTATATTCGAAACTTGAAACACGTAGTTTCCCAACTGAAGATCAAATCACCACAGCGATTGATAAGATTTAACAAAAAAGAACGGGTATAGTAACTCCTACCATACCCGTTCTGATATTTGTCTGATGATTTCATTATAGAAACATAACCCACATCGGATTTTTTCCTACCTCAAAACTGCCAATTGAAGATAGTAGACCACTCTCACGATTGATTCTATATGTCGCTAACTTACCTGATCCTTGTCCACCAGCAAATAGGTAGTTCCCCGTTTCATCAATGTTGAAAACGCGGGGTGTCGGTTCTGTTGGTTGGTGTCCTATAACAGTTAACTCTCCATTTTCTTCATCAATTGAAAACATAGCAATACTATCATGACCACGATTTGATACATATAGGAACTTCCCTTGTGGATCAATATGAATTTGTGCACAAGTATTATTTTCATCAAAATCCGCTGGTAGTGTTGAGAGTGTTTGAAATTCCCATAATAGTCCGGGAGCATCATTTACGGTGTAATCTGGATCCCCAGACTTTGAAATTGAAGCGTCCGGATCACCTTTTTGTAGGTTGTATGCAGAGACACTTGATCCATTTTCATTAGAAAAATAGAAGATTGGTTTATTAGGGTGTTCGCAGTAGTGGCGAGGTCCAACTGGATCATCAGGATTAAGATTTCCAAAAAAGTTTTCGGTCAGCAATCCTGTATCAGCATCAAAGTGGAACTGGTAAATTGCATTACGAGGAACAGTGTGTGGAACGAATGCGAAACGGTTGGTGGCATCTGTCTCAATGTAGTGAGCATGCGGGGCTGTTTCAACAGTTTGGATCGGTTCTCCTTGAACAGTCTTGTCCTCGCCAATTGAATGTACAGTGACTTGACCAGCACCGTAATACGCAGACAGCAAATATTTACCTGTCTTATCTGTTGCTATGTAGCATGTATCTGCATCAAGGTTAATAGTACGTAATAGTGTTAGTTGTCTACTCTTTTCATCAATACGGAATGATGCGATTTCTCTACTTGAACGTAGTCCAGCATATAAATAGTTTCCACAACGGGAAAGTGTCAATGGACCTGGTGAACCACTTACATTGACATCTTCCTGAAATTCAATTGTTCCGTCTGAGACATCAAAAGTATAGATAGCGATTTTGTTTTCGCCAGCGATGGATAGATATAGGTGTGTTTGCATTTTTCTCCTTAAATATAAGATATAGAATATGTTATAGAATGGAATTCTGTTTTCATTTTTTGCTTCTGTTAAGAGTAGATTCAATCATAGCATGTGTATCAGGTTCACCACATAAACTGAGAAAGATCTCGTGTTCAAGATCAAGAAGGTGTTGTTCATTTACAAACTGCGGTTCAGATAGCATGCCTCCACAAAAGACATAAGCCAATTTCTGAGCGAGAGTCTGTTCATAATCGTTAATTGTTCCATCTTGTCTTAATTGCTGGATATTCTGATTTATGTGGTTGATCCCCTTCTCACCTAATACATATATATTCCTCGATTCAGGTGATTGATAGTCACTTTTACAAAGTGTTTTTACAAATTGCTTGGCATCAGGTATAAGATTGTTTCTTTGAGAGGTGATTTGATCCGTTTCACGAAGAAATCCAAGTTTTTGAGCATCTTCACTGTTTTCTGATACTTTCGCCTGACGAATTGTATCAAAACCTAACCAAACAGATGACAACTGCTGTTGAAGTGATGCATTCGTATGATTTCCTTCTAAACAACGGTATGCCATTTCAGTTGTTCCGCCACCACCGGGGATTAATCCAACACGAAGTTCCACAAGTCCCAGCTTGCTGTTAGTGTCCGCTTGTACAACATCAGCCCCAAATGCAAGTTCACATCCACCGCCAAGTGCCATACCAACCGTTGCAGCCACTACAGGCACTTTAGAATAACGTAGACGATTACAGACCCGTTGTAAGTTCTTTAGTGTTTGTGATATTGCTTCCCAGTCATTACTTCGCGCGCGTTCCAGTAGTAGAATCAGGTTGAGACCAACAGAAAAATGGTCTGCTTCCGTACTAAGAATCATCCCAGCATAGTTAGTTTCTACTTCATCCAGTGCAGTATCAAGAATATCTAATGTATCATCCTGTATAATGTTCAATTTGCCGTGTAGTTCTAAATAACTGATACCATCACCTATGTCAAATAAACTTGCTTCTGCATTAGATAGAATTGGTTTCAAATTGGCTGTTTTGTATGCTGACATTCAGATCATTTCCTTGTGGGTTATACCCAATTTAGATTTAAACGTAGTTCATTCATCATAATGGTAGATGACTTGGTCGAAGGAATCTCGAGGAAAGTTGAATATAAAAATAAGCGGTTCATTTCCTACACAACTGACGGTATGTTTTGCATTAGGGGGTATGTAGATTGCTGAACCCGGTCCGATCTCTTCCTCATAATCGTCTATCTGCATGAGTCCGTTTCCACTGATGACATAATATGTTTCTTCAGGTTCGTGGTGATGTAACAATAGTGAAGTGCCCGGTGGAATTTCCGCTATTCCTGTTACAAGTCCACTACTCGGTGTGCGTTCACTGGTAATTAGCAATTTCCAGCGGATCGGACTTTTGGCTGCGATATCCGGATCCTCCCATCCTTCCCACTCAAGTTCTGATTGATTAACAATGATTGGTCTCAGATTATTCATTATGGAACCTTTCACTTGGATTATATTGTGAAACTTAAAATAAGTGCACACTCCCGGTAGATGCAGTTTCCTAACCACATCTATGAGATTTAATAAATACCGGTTCGGTTAGGAAACCGAACCTACCGTAGTGTGTAAATAAATCTGGATTTTACTATAAAAAATGTTAATGCTCTCATTCAAACACGATACTTTAGACTAAATATAGCCTCAAAGTATTTCTCATTGACATTCTCAACCACCTGAGTTATTATACAGAAAAAGAACTATCATGACAATTTATTTATCAATGTATTATGACTATACATGACACTTTATATCGTAAGGGATTGAGATGGAAATGAATGACAACCTTATTGAAATAGGTATAGCACAGATAGATATTACCCCCGACTATCCTATTCGACTCAATGGTTACGGAAGTCGGAGTACGGAATCCGAAGGAATAGTACAAAATATTTGGGCAAAAGCATTGGCTATCGGTAGTGATGACGACGGTCCAGTAGTGATGGTATCCGTAGAGAACTGTGGATTGCCTGATGAGTTTACAGAAGATGTATCTGATCGTGTGGAACATAAGACAGGTATTACCAGAGAGAATTTTGTCGCCTGTTTCACTCATACACATAGTGCACCGTGTCTCACAAATTCTGCAGCGTTTATATTCGGTGCTGATATTACACCACAGGAACAAGAAAAAATTGACCGCTATACGCGTGAACTATCAAACTGGATAGAGACTATCGTAATGGAGGCACTTACAAAACGTCAACCTTCTCGTTTAGCATGGAACATCGGTGAACTCGGTTTTGCAAAAAATCGAAGAACAGAAGGAGGTCCTGTAGATCACTCTCTACCAGTCATGCAGATACTTAATGCTGATGGTACACTACGAGCAGTATGGGCAAGTTATGCATGTCATTGCACAACTTTAGGCGGATCGGACAACCATATATGTGGTGATTGGGCAGGATATGCTCAAGAGGAGATTCAGAAATCACATCCTGATGTGACAGCATTCATTACGATTGGATGTGGGGCAGATGCAAATCCTGAGTCACGGATGCGTCCTATGCCTGAAGGAAAACAAGAGGTATTTGAAACACGTCTTGCCTATGCAAAGGAACACGGAAAGGCACTTGCAATTGAAGTGGATCACCAACTTGAACGAGATACCACTGATATAACCGAAGTACCTAAAGGCGTATTCGAGAGAGTCAATTTGCCATTTGATACTCTACCAACCCGTGAGGAGTGGGAGCAAAAAGCATCACAAGGTGGAGCAATCGGATACCATGCAAAAAAACATCTTGAAATGTTAGAGGATGGACAAGTAATCAAGACCGATATATCCTACCCCATACAAGCATGGATATTTGGTAATGAGTTGGCTATTGTATTCCTTGCGAGTGAAGTGGTGGTAGATTTTTCACACAGATTAAAAAGAGAATTTGATGCAACAAGGTTGTGGGTAGGTGCTTATACAAATGCATTTCCCGGTTATATTCCATCAGAACGTGTGTTAGCGGAGGGTGGATATGAAGGTGGTGGTGCCATGATTTATTTCGGGCAACCGACCAGATTCGCACCGGGTGTAGAACAATTGGTAATTGATACTGTGCATCAAGTGTTACCAGCAGAATTCCTTGCATAGACTAAATAACTGAAAGTGAGAACATATACACTATGGAAATACGACCAAATCGTGTAAAACAGAAATTGGCAGCGGGTGAACTTGCGTATGTCATCGCAGGATTGACGAACGCAGATGATATTGACCTTTTTGGACCAAATGGGTTTGATGGTGTGTGGTTGGAAGGAGAACATGGGAATGTAACCGCATCAAATTTGGGAGACCTCACACGGGCATGTGATTTGTGGGGTATGACATCTGTAGTACGTGTCAATCGCAATGATCAAGCCCTTATCTACCGTACATTGGATTGTGGAGCGATGGGTATTGTTGTTCCTCATGTTAATACAAAAGCAGAAGCACAGAATGTTGTTGATGGAGGGAAATTTGCACCGATTGGACATCGGGGTATGTTCACAAGTCGTCAAGGTTACGGTGTAGACAACTATTTTCAGGTGGCAAATGAACAGACATTACTGGTAGTTCTTATAGAAGATATAAAAGCAGTAAACAATTTGGATGAGATACTCAAAGTTGATCATATTGATGTATTTTTTGTTGCTCCATCTGATTTAGCCACCTCAATGAATTATATAGGTAGGCATGACCACCCATTTGTTCAAAAAACTATTGATGATGCATTAGCGCGAATTCAAGATGCTGGACGTGTCGCAGGCACACTTGCGTTAGATGATACCGTTGAAAAATATGTGAAGGCAGGCGTGCAATTTCTTTTGGTAGGTGTCGGAGGTTGGATTTCATCCGGAGCTGCAGCATATAAACAACGGGCAGAAGGCGCAAAATAAAACCATATAAATACCAATTAACATGGTTCATCTTGTTTGCACGGGCGAGGGAACCTCGCCCCTACTGACAGGTCTAAGTGCAATTAGGAAACCGTACCTACCGGCGAAAATATGATAACTTTCGTTAATAGGGTATAATTTTCTATCATGCCAAGAATGTAATGCTTCCAGACGCTTCTCTCCCTTGCCAAACTGAACCTGTAGGATAGATGTGCTTTTCGACGAAATCCGGATACATTTCCAGACTCCACCCAGGTGACGTTGGAGCAACGTACGCACCATTGCTTATCTGAATTGGATGGATAAACACATCCTCCTGCAAGAAGTTAAGATATTCTACGACTTGTGTATTTGAATGTGCAGCAACGCAGATTTGGTCCCACATCGCGTAATGTTGTATCATGTTGCACAGACCGATTCCACCTCCGTGTGGACACACAGGCACATTATACTTTGCAGCCATTAAGATAACAGCCAAAACATCGTTGACTCCACCAAGTCGAGTTGCGTCTATCTGACAGAATTGGATTGCATCGCTTGTTATTAACTGCTTGAAGATTACAGGTGATGGCACCTGTTCACCTGCAGCAACCCCAATCCCATGTATCTCCAATGCACGTGCAATTTTCACAAAACCGAGGACATCATCTCTTGCAGTAGGTTCCTCAATCCATGTCGGTTTGAATTCTACCAATGCCTTCATGTGTGCAATTGCTTCATCCACACCCCATACTTGATTTGCATCAACCATCAAACGTGCATCATCACCGATTGCTTCCCGAATAAATGCAAGTCGTTTCTTATCAAACTCCAAATCCTGACCCACTTTCATTTTGAAGCAATCAAGTCCTGCTGCTTTGACTTCATTGACCGTTTCTATAATCTGCGCGTCCGTTAAACCGAGCCAACCAGCCGTGGAATATGCTTTCGGTCCCTTTTGACATAGGATATTCTCACGAGATTCACGTGTGTCGTGGTGTGATCTCAGTATTTCCAACGCTTCTTCTGGTGTCAGTGCATCTCGTAAATATCGCCAATCTATACACTGAACAATTTGCTCTGGTGATAGATCAACAAGGAGTTTCCATAGCGGTTTTTCAACTAATTTTGCCCAGAGATCCCACATTGCATTGACAATACTGCCAATTGCCATCCTGTTGACCCCGTCAGCAAGCCATCTTAATTGATGATGATCAATGAGAAGTCTATGAAACGCACCTGGATCTTCAATGAATGTATTCATTTCCATGCCAGAAACAAGTTGTGCAAGGTCTTTTACTCCGTAAGCGATCCAGTCGTTTCCTGCACCCGCAGTGAATGCAACTGAAACCCCTTGATGCCCTGTGTTTGTTTCTATAGTCGTTAGAACTGCTGAATAGTTCGGTTTTTTATGAAATGGGTCAGAACCGAGAAGTGTATCGGATGTTGGAACGCGTAAATCAATGACGGAAACGTTTTCAATCTGGCAATCTGTGTAGGTATGTGATGACATAGAATTCTCCATAATTGGTTGACTCCTTTAGCAACACAGTATAGAATATTACAGCATGAAAATCTATACAAAATTTGGTGATGCTGGAGAAACGGCTTTATACGGTGGCACTCGAATCTCTAAGGATGCATTACAGATTGAAGCATTAGGTACAGTTGACGAACTCAACGCCTATATCGGTTATGCATCCACGATGATTGATGATACCGAAGTTTCTGACATAATAGTCCGTATCCAAAATCACCTTTTCTCACTCGGAGCAGATCTGGCAACCCCGACTTCACATACACAATCTTCACAGATACGAATTACATCAGATTTTACAACTGAGATGGAAAATGTAATTGATTTGCTATCTGACGAACTTCCACTGCTAACAAACTTCATTTTGCCGGGTGGCGGTGAAGCGGGTTCAGTATTGCATATTGCCCGTGCTGTATGCCGTCGAAGTGAACGGTGCGTCGTCCGACTGACACAAGAAACCGATGTGAATCCAGAAATTATCCGTTGTCTAAACAGATTATCAGATCTGTTGTTCGTTTTGGCGCGAGTCGTGAATCACCGTTCTCAGATGACAGAACATATCTGGGACTCCTAAGGAAATGACTAATGGAAAAGAACATACAAAATCTCGTAGATAAACATTATCTACGTGCCGTTTCCTTCCTTGTTGTACTAATACTAATTGGAGCAGGATACTGGGGTTTAAGAAAATTTAATCCCTCTCTATTCCTTGGCAAGCCGGATTTTATCGCTGTGCCTCACGACGAACAATCTGAACAGAAAAAGGAACTTTCACCCGAAGAAAAACCAGAACTGTTGAATATTAACACCGCAACAGCAGAGGAACTCCAAACACTTCCAGGTATCGGTCCATCAATGTCACAAAGAATTATTCAACATCGGAAAGAACATGGAAGTTTTACTTCGGTTGATGAATTAACTGAAGTAAAAGGTATTGGGGAAAAGACTTTGGATAAGTTAAAACCTTATGTTGGGGTGGAGTGAAACATCTTATAGAACATATACCCTGTTTTTAATTATAGTGAACTTTGAAAAAATATACACTTTTGCACACGGTAGGTGCGGTTTCCCAACCCCACCATAAGTGTCAATTTAGTGATTCTTGTTTGTCTGAATTGCTTGTTGTCTGAACCAGGATTTCAGGATTTCAGGATGGACAGGATTAGGAGTTAGTTATTATATATTCTGTTGTAAAGGATGAAGGGCTATCTATTGCAAAAGAACTTTGGCATATAAATTTTATCCTGAAAATTCTGGCAGACATAATACATGTCGGAGGTCGCTTTGCTCACTCCGACCTACGGGCATGTATGTGAGAATTCGGGCGAGGAGACCTCGCCCCTACGGAATGTAAGAGGCGTAATGAATTGCGCGACTACAAACGTGTTTTCTCCTTAAATTGACGCCTATGGTGCGGTTAAGAAACCGCACTAGAGCAAATGTAGAATTAATTCAATAATCTACCATACTAATATGGTAACAAACCATTTTCTGTAAATATATGGTCCACAGGAATATCCCACGGTTGTGGAAATGTATCATCTACAAGTTGTAACTGAAAGGCTAACCCAATAGTAACCGCATTAGGACATGTAGGTAGAAAACGGTCATAAAACCCTTTCCCGTATCCAAGACGGTAACCCTGATAATCGAAAGCAATTGCAGGGACGATGATGAGTTGTAGTTGATTGGATGGAAATATAGGGCAACTCACATCTGGTTCATACATTCCATACTTGTGCTTTACCAAATCCTTATCAAGATTTAGTATCTGTCTTGGAATCAGTTTGCCACTATCAGTATCAACAACAGGAGCAATCACCCGTTTTTTCATATCAAAAAGGGATTTAACGAGTTGCCAAGTGTCAACTTCACTCTTCATGCTAAGGTAAACCATGACCACATCAAACGTGTATATCTCCTTACCATTTTCCCCACTCTGAAACCATTCCATTATATGTTCAACAATTCGTTTACTGAATATATCCCGTTCACTGGATGGTATGTCTTCACGATGTCGCAAAATCTCTGAGCGAATGGAATCCCGTTTTTGTGTGATGTCCATAGCAACTACTTTATTCTTCCCAGTCTATATGATTAATATGCTTAGCAAGTGCATCCCGAAAAGTGGAAGGTTTCATTGAGAGTAAACGGGCTGCTTGTGTCTTATTACCTTGGGTTTTTCGCATTGCCCAAGCAATTAGTTCACGTTCTGTGGACTTGATAATATCGTGGAATGAGGTCATACTTGGGGTGTTATCAAGTTTCTGAGGCGTTGGTAACTTTAACTCTATTGGAATATCCTCTGCTGTAATGTCTGTTCCATTATTAACTGTAACGAGTCGTTCAATGATGTTTTCAAGTTCGCTGATATTGCCGGGCCACGGATATTGAGTTAGGACATCAACTGCATCAGGTTTTATTCGTATAGCTTGGTGAGGTGAGAAAATATCCAAAAAATGATTGATTAGAATTGAAATATCTCCTTTGCGTTCTCTTAGTGGAGGAAGGAACATGGGAATGACATTGAGTTGATAATATAAGTCTTCAAGAAAGTTTTCACTTTTTGTTTTTTCTTTCAGATTTTCACGGGTGGTTGATATGATACGTAAATCCACCTCAATGGGTTCAGTCTCAGTAAATGTTTGGAGTTTACGTTCATTTAAAACTGCTAAGAATTTTGCTTGGGAGTCAAGTGGTATCGTATCAACATTCGCGATAAAGAATGTGCCGTGGTTGACTAATTGAAGTTTTCCTTGACGATCCTGATTACCGAATAGCTCTAACGCAATCGCTTCCGCAGAAAGACCGAAACAATTGAGGTTAACAAACGGTTGGTGTTTTCTTGAACTACGAAGATGGATCGTTTTCGCCAATAGAGACTTACCAGTTCCTTCCTCACCGTAAATAATTACATTGCTATCAGCTGAAGCAACGTTAGGTATCATATTGAATATTTCTTGGATCTGCGGACTTTTCCCGATGAGTGTTTGATATAGTGAAGTTTCTTGGTCTGTGTCAGAAGTTTTGATGGATGATTGTGTTTTTTCAATCGGTGTTTTTCCCCTTAATGCCTTAAGTTTGTCCAACATAAGGATCAACTCATCACTTGAAAAGGGTTTTTTTATGTAGTTGTATGCGCCGAATCTGAGTGCCTCAACAGCAGTTTCGACACTTGCATAAGCAGTCATGACGATAACGGTGATCTGCGGATGTTCTTTCTTTACTGTTTTGAGGAATTCAATGCCGTGCATCTGTGGCATCCGTAAATCAGTTACCAGAACATCAAAAGTCTCTTGTTGTAAGAGTTGAAGTCCTATTAAGGGTGATTCAACAGCAATTACATCGTAATTTGATTCGCGTAAATCATCACGCAGAGTCATTCGTTTTAATTTTTCATCATCTACAACAAGTATTTTCACTTCTTTCCTCCTGAAAGTCAATTACGGTAGGACTTACGCACTTTTCATGATTTTTCAATAATACCATTTCTAAATGATAACAGGACATTATTTGATAGGTCGGGTAGATTTAGTTGTTTTTAGTTGTTTTTTAGTTGTTTTTTTCATATTTTTCGCTAAGTGCTATCGATCCTGTGGTGGTAAGGGTTTAATCCGACTTTTTTTTGTTGGAGAAATTAAAAAAAACAACTACAAGCAAGTTTTTTTTAGTTGTTTTTTCGGTTTTTGTGTAGTATGTTGTCATCGCATTGCAGAAGTTTTATTTGATTTATTTGAAGATTTCGTTTTTGGATTTGGCTGATTTTCATTTTGTTCCTCAATTTTGTCCATTGTGTGTTGGATGTTGGGTTATATTATACTTGATGGTCGTTTGGTTTTGTAGTGTTATTGTGTTTGATAACAATATATATCCAATATATTTGATGTGCGTTGAGTTTTTAGCGCGCTTAATGAAAATTAATAAATAGATTCGGTAATTTATTATTGAAGTCCAGCGCGCTTACAAAGCGCGCCTACCACTTTTGGGTAAGTACTATTACGGTATAGGCAATTTTACTGTAAATGTTGATCCTTGTCCCTCCTCACTCTCTACATCAATCAAACCTTGGTGTTGTCGAACGATTCTATCTGACACCGAAAGACCAAGTCCAGTTCCTTTTTCAGTGATTTGTGTGGTATAAAACGGATCAAATATTCTGTCTTGTACTGCTTTTGATATTCCGATTCCTGTGTCAATTACCTTAACGTATACACTCGGTTGTCCTAACAACGAATCCAATATAATCTCATCTGTTTTATACTTTAATATGCCTCCATCAGGCATTGCGGTTATAGCATTTAATGAAAGGTTGAGGATCACCTGTTCCAATAGGTGTTTATCTCCGTGTATTAGTGATATATTTTTTTGATAGTTTTTTTCTATTTTTATTCCTTTTTCGGTTGCCCCGTATTCTATGAGTCCTATTGTTTCATTAACTACATCATTGAGATTAATTGCAGTAAGCGTTAATTCATGTGGTCGTGAGAAATCGAGTAATTTACCAATTGTGTTTTCAATCCTTCGTATTGCTTCCTCCATTAAATCAAGGTATTCCTGTGTTTGTGCCACATTCTTTGGGTTGCGTTTTATACGGAGTATGCAGTTTAACAACCCATCAAGAGGGTTATTTATTTCGTGTGCTACGCCTGCAGCTACCTCTCCGATAGCAGCCATCTTCTCGGAAAAAATAAGTTGCTGTTCCATCCGTTTTCTGTCAGTAACATCACGGGCGACTAAAACCGTCCCGAGAGAATTATCATCGGTATCACGAACAGCAGCGTAGGTGTTTTCGTAGTATTTTTCCCCAATTTGCTGATTCTTTGTTTCAATTGTATCGCTGCCTTCTGGTAAGACTTCCGATATTTGTGCGAGTAATTCAGCACTACCAAACTGAAGATCGGATTGTAGATTTAAGTCAGATTGCTCTTTTTGAATCTGCTGTGCAGCTTTATTGAAAAGTGTCGTCTGATTTGTTGAATCAGCGAATATTACTCCTTCCTGCATACACTCAATTATGGATTTAAGTTTGTTTCGTTCAAAGTCTACCTCTTTACGAGTTTCAACAAGTTCATCTACCTTTTCTTCTAAGTTTTCTTTGAGTTCTCTCGTTTCTGCTTCACGTTCTCTTGCGGTTTGTGTGATTGTCGTTGCTAAGTAAACTGAAAAGAATAACGTGCTTGTAAAGACAAATAGAACGCCAAATGTATAGGTTGGATTACGCCACAAATCAACAGGTAGGAAATTATTCAAATCGTAGTGTGGAATTACCAGAAAATACTCTAAAGTAATAAGTGAACTCAGAAGTAATGTATTGAGTCCAGCTAAAATATAACTGACACGTTTTGATAAGATAATACTTGCAATAATTAGGTGGAATATGAAATAGAAGATGAAAGGGTTTTCAACGCCGCCACTAAAATGGATGAGGGCAGTCAAGGATAGTAAATCGAGGATAATATGGATACATGCCTGACGCTTGATAGACCCTAACTTCTGTTGCTCCGGTGCTTTACGATACATCCGAGGCTCAAAGTTATAAAGCACCATCATTCCGGCAATGATATAAAGCGGGAGTGGGTGAGTAATCATGTTCCGTGCTAAATTCGCAACCATTACGGTGAAAAATACACCCACGATTGCAATCCAGCGAAGACGGACTAACCACCCGATTTGTTTGATTAACTCCAGTTTTAATGGTAGTTCATCATCGACTACTTTTTCCTGGAACAATTGTGTCTGTTCCATATCAGTAAGTCTCTCTATTTCATGTAACGGATTTCACCACTGATTTCAATGGTATCTACGATTGCCATTACAACACCGTCAACAGGTTTGTTGCTGGTTACGTTTGTTTGACGGGCAGAGCTGCCAGTGGCTACGAGGACGATTTCACCAATGCCAGCACCGACTGCATCCACTGCTACTGTATATTTCCGTTCTAATTCACCATCTAAATTAACATCTTGGACAATCAGCAACTTACTCCCGACAAGTTTTTCATCTTTCTGCGTTGCAACGACTGTCCCAGTTACCTTACCAAGTATCATTCAATATCCTCTTTTTATTTTTGAATACACACAATTCGCACTTACAATATAATGATCTTGCAAAGCACACTATATTGGTTAGTTTAATATATTGATTAGTTTAATTCTAAGTTGATAGTTATCATTTAAGAAGTATTTCTCATTCAATCTTATCTTAAAAACTATATTCTTCGTCAATTTTGAATATCCCAAATTTTTACAAGTGTACCTACTATTTGTAGAACCTGAATTACTATCTCATCTGGCATATCTCCTGCGTACCTTGCCCCTCTTTCGAACCAATCAAGACTCTTGATATGATCAGCCTGAATTACACCTGATAGTTTGATAATTGCTGTGGAGTCTTTACCGCGAATTGTTACCTCTGGAGGGATTGAGACATCAAGATCTGTTCTGTAAGAAGCTCGGCGAGTCGTAATTGGACACATTATTGCTAAACGCAATCTACGGTTATACTGTTCATCTGAAAGCACAAGAGCAGGACGTTCATTTGCTTGTTCATGTCCCGCTTGAGGATTAAAGTTAATCCACACGATATCACCACGTCGTGGAATGTACATACAGAATTTACCATACCTCCTTGCCTACAGGTTGTCCTGTATCAACTTCCTCAGATGAATTAGCCTGTGAAGTTTTTAGATTGTGTTTTGGTATGTTAGCAAGAAGTTCCTCAAGTGTATAATCTGGAGGTGGAACAGGCTTAGTCTCTTTATTGGCTGGCGGTATATCCTTATCTTCCACCGGCATATTCTTGTCAGAAAATTTGGTTTCAGGTATATCAGCAAGAAGTTCCTCAAGTGTATAATCTGGGGGTGGCACATCGTCAGTTTCTTTTTTGGGTCGTGGCACATCCTTATCAGCAAAATTGAATTTTCGAAATGTTGATGTGATTATTGCAAAAATATTTCGTTTTTTTTTCATCAACGTTTTGGGTAGGAGACCCAATCCTTTAGGTTTGGGAGGAATACCCACTCCTATTTTATTGCTTGACATTTATGTCAATTTATGTTAAACTATGCTCAGCATTGTTGGTAGAGAATACTACCCACCTCTCTTGAGGTGGTCTCTACCATAACAGAGTAGTATCTGGAACAATGTGAGGATAAACAATGCGAACCTATAAATACAAGATACGCAACACCGCTAAAAACCACCGCTTGAGCAACCTGCTTGATGACCTTGCTGATGTCCATAACCATTTTCTGCGTTTGGAAAAACGCTATTATCGGATATATGGTAAGTATGCGGGTCGTTATCGTATGCAGCCGCACCTTACGAAGTTGCTCAAGACAACTAAGAAACATTGGTCTT
>JAJDWI010000066.1 GCA_022825665.1 Candidatus Poribacteria bacterium | reverse complement strand
AATCAATTGTATCAATACGTGGTTTTCTTTTCATAAACATCGTGAAATTACTGGAATTATCAAGACAATCACTATCAAGCGTGACAAGTGTGGGGATTACTGGATATGCTTTAGTTGTGAGAATGTTCCTACTCCGAAGCCGTTGCCTAAGACAGGTGAAAGTGCTGGTTTTGACTTCGGACTGAAAACATTCCTCACATGCAGTAATGGTGATAAAATCAAGAGTCCACAATTTATGAAACAATCCTTGAATAAGTTGAAAACATTGAATAAAAGTCTGAGTCGTAAAGTAAAGGGTTCTGGTAATTGGTATCGTGCATGTCGTGCGTTGTCGCGTCAATATAGAAAAATCGCAAGACAACGCAAAGATTGGCAGTGGAAACTTGCTACGCGACTTTGCAGACAATACGATACCTTGTGTTTTGAGACACTCAATATAGATGGCATGAAGCGACTCTGGGGAGGCAAAATATCTGACGTGTCCTTTAGTCAATTCATGTTGATAATGGAATTCAAGTGTGCAAAGCATGGTAAACACCTTATTCAGATTGGACACTGGACGGCTACAACAAAACCTTGTAGCAAATGCGGACACACAAACAATAATCTAACGCTTTCAGATAGACAGTGGATATGTCAAAAATGTGGTTCACATCACGATAGAGATATAAACGCTGCTATAAACATAAAATTGGCAGGCTTAGCTGCCTAAAGTGGAGCAGATGTAAGACGTAGCTCAGATCGGCTATCCGCGAGGAAACACAAGCCCCTACCTTTAGGTAGTGGGTACTATGACCGAATTACGATCCTTAGGAAAACTCACGCTATTTCGTTTTCGGTGTTTCTAATGCATTTTCTTACCTGCGTAACAGCATAAAATCTACTTTTAGTTGTTTTTAGTTGTTTTTTAGTTGTTTTTTTTATATTTTTAGCTAAGTGCTATCGATCCTGTAGTGGTAAGGGTTTAAGCCAACTTTTTTTGTTGGCGGAAATTAAAAAAAACAACTAAAACCAAGTTTTTTTTAGTTGTTTTTTTCGGTTTTGTGTTTTGGTATGTTGTCATCACATTGCAGAAATTTTATTTGATTTATTTGAAGATTTCGTTTTTTGACTTGGCTGATTGTCATTGGGTTCCTCGATTTTGTCCGTTGTGTGTTGGATGTTGGGTTATATTATACTTGATGGTCGTTTGGTTTTGTAGTGTTATTGGTTTTGATAACAATATATATCCAATATGTTTGATGTCTGTTTCAGTTTTTTAGTTTTCAGTATTGTCTAATCCTGGTTCAGACACAATACATGTCATAGGTTGTGTTGCTCGCTTCGACCTACGGGACTGTATGTGAGAATGCGGGCGGGGAGACCCCGCCCCTACAAGAATGTCCGAGGCGACAAATGCCAAACGCGCATTTGGCGTTGATTTGGCAATGAATTACGCGACTACAACGCATCCGATATGTAAAGTGTCAATACGGGCGGGGCAACCCCGCCCCTACGATAATGTCCGAGGCACAATGAATTACGCGACTACAAACGCACTTCCTCCTTAAATTGACGCTAATGGTGCGGTTAGATGAAGATTAAGAAAATATTTCGGTAATTCTAATTTTCCCTAAACTGGTAGGTGCGGTTTCCTAACCGCACTGGAGTTTCCCCAAAATTACCGAATTAATAAATTAATCTTCATGAAACCGCACCTACCAGGGAGTGTGCCCTAATTTTTAGGTTTCACTATAAATAACCCTGGTTGATTCCGATATGACTTGACAATCAATATAGTTTCTTGATAATCTGTGCTACTGAGTATTTGCAATTAAATTATGTCAGCATAAGAAATTGTAGGAGGTGCAACATCATGAAAATAACAGGTATAGAATACCGCACCGTATCCATTCCGTTTCTTCCCGCGATTGAAGAACATTCTGGGATGGTTTATCCGACAACACTTATATGGGTGCACACAGATGAAGGAATAACAGGTTTAGGTGAAAGCAATGCTGTGCATAGCGATATTACAGAACAAGCAGATCAAATAGCAGAAAGATATGTAGGCAAAAATGTTTGGGAATTTGATTTTGCCGATGAAGGCTTTACCTTTCAGTCTGCCTTTTATGATATTGCTGGTCAAGCATTAGGCGTACCTGTACATAAACTAATTGGTCGACAGCATAGGGATAGTGTTGAACTTGCCTACTGGTCCCCTCCAATGCCACCAGAAGCTACTGCTGCTGAGGCAGAACGTGCTGCAAACTTAGGCTTTCGTGTACATAAACTCAAAGCGAGAAAAGCAACTATTGTTGAAACTGCTGAGTTAATTCAGAAAGCATGTGGAGACGATTTTGCAATTCGTGTTGATCCAAATACAGAATTTGGTGACTTGGAAACCGGTATACGTCTTGCAGAAGAACTGCAACCGTATAACATTGAAGTCTATGAAGATCCGATTAAATTTGAGGATCTATCTTGGTACCGTGAGCTTAGGAAACATACCGATGTACCGGTCGCAAGACATGTGGGTGGGATACAGGAAATATTACGAAACATCCGCGCAGATGCAGTGGATGCAATAAACACTCAGGGAAATGTCAATGGACTCCGTAAGAGTGCTGCTGTAGCTGAAGCAGCAGATATACCGATTTGGGTTCAATGTTTTGCTTTTGGTTGCTGTGTTGCTTCAACATTCGCTGCACATTTGGTATCTACCATACCTAATTGTAGCATGCCAATTGATGAACTTCCACACATTCGGGTTGACGATCTTTCTGGTGGTAGCATGAACCTTACTAATGGAGCGATCCATCTGTCTGATGAACCGGGATTGGGTATTCAACTGGATATGGATGCTGTTGAACGGTATAGGATCAAATAGTCAGTCCTTTCGCATGCGAATTCTTATACCAATTCTAACAAATAAATCCATATTTGAAGTTCAAATACTAATCCTAATGTCCCGGTGCAATTCATTGCGCGACTACGAACGCGTTTTTTGTTAATGAGAAGTTATTATTTAGAAATGGTATAAGATATAGATAAGTAGCAAGATGTCAAGTTTAGATAGAATATGTAGAACCAAGTGCTTTTAGTATTCGTTTAACAACCTGTTTCTTTTCTCCTTGAACTGCAGGTTGTTCAAGTTCGTAGACTTCATCTGAAATAAGATGTCTATGCGATTCAATAGGGAACCTACCATGAGATCCATTATCAATATATCGGTTAAAAATGGTAAAGCGAGGATATTCCGCTGTCCAACGTCTGCCTCCGTGGTATAATGCCTCTGTGAAGATGACACAATCACCAGCATTGACAGGAACGTTGATAACAGTAGGAGGACCATCGTAAATTGAAAGATTTTCGGGAGGGTCAAAGTTTCGTTTATGGCTGCCGGGGAGACAGACAAATCCTGTTCCTTCAGGAACATCAACTAATGAAGTTCCTGCGTTGATAAAACCAGCGTGTGGTTCTCCATTTTCTACACCATAATCCTGACCAGATGCATGGAAATGGATGTCGTCTGATGATGTATAGTTTTTGGTCAAGGCACAGTCCACCAAACAAGGAGCTGCTCTTGTCAATGCTATGATGATACGCATAATCTCAGTATTTAATACCAATCTTTGAAAGACATCATCGCCATATTGAATATTGTTAATCCAGTGTGCGATTGTTGGGGAAGAATTTCCACTGCGGGAGGTTGAGGTCAATGGTGGTGGTAATTCCTCTAATGTCATATCGTGCCAACGATTGCCTAATTCAATCATTAGTTGGATGTCTTCTGGCGGGACAACTTTGCGGAGGATAATGAAACCGTGGTGATCAAAGAACCACTTTTCTTCAGAAGTTAGCATTTGAATTCCTTTCAATCCATGCGTAAAATTCCTCTACGGATTTTATCTTTTCTGTAAGGACTGCTTTATATACATTCATACTATTGTAGACATCTCCACGATAATCTGGTCGTTGAGATATTGCATATTTTATTCGGAGTAATGAAGTGCGGTTTGCATGTTGAATCTGGTTATGTAATACATCGAAGTCAGCCATGTGTGTTTTAAAGGCAGATTCTCTATATCCCCATATATCAACCTTCCAATCATGTTCGTTGTATCGTAGTATGATACCCCAATATAGTCCGTGATCAAACCCAGGAAAATTGCGGATAAAGTGATTTGAATAGGACATCTTAGTAATTTGGAACTTTGTTGCTATTCTATTTCCAATTTCAAAAAACAACTCAACATCCTGTTCATCCGGTAATATCATACTGATGTCAATATCTCTCCATGTCATTGTATCTAAAGTGTAGCTACCGATAACACGAGTTGAACCGTAGGCGGAAAGAATTGAGAGTAATCCTTCTTTATGGAGTAGTATAGATGCTTCCTCCCGCAGCATACGTGCCTGAGTGAGGATCTCCTCGTCATTCATCATTTGCCTTTATTCCGATAAATTATATTCTATATTTCATTAATGAATATAGGGTTTTGGATTCTTTTCTACTTCATTTAGGAGAGTATCTACATAAGTTTTTATGTGAAAGAGACGACAATCGGAATCACCGACCTTACCTTTGCTCAAATTACCAAGTGAATCCCAAAATTCGCCAAGTACCGGACGGTTTAGACTGACAAAATCTGCATCAGGGTCTTTAGCAAGACGTTTATTCCAATAAATTACCTCTACCAGATGAATATAGGTAGAAGTTTGATAATCCACTCCGAGCATGAGCAGTTTTCCATTAGCTTTATATGCGCGAAACATTGGGGAGTGAGTTCCGTAGGTCTTACCCCATGGTGAGTAATCCCATCTTGACTGGTATCCTTCTGTGCTCAGATGATCAGCGACAAACGCTTTAGCACCTTTTCCTCGTGCTGCAACGGAATGTGAATAGTTATCAGAACGATAAGTACCATGCATTTGACGAAAATATTCTGTTAACCATCCTACTGTAGATGGAGTTGTGTCAACATTCCATGATTGAACTCGTTCTTCCAGTGTCGGTCGTAGATTGAATGATGGCATCAAGATTAATCCGTCTTTTCCTATTACATATTCCAACGTAGTAATTACAGTTTCTGCGCCACCTTCAACTTGTCCTAAACTCTTAAAGGAGGAATATATAAAAAGCGTATCATCCTTTTCAATACCGAGTTCTATAAAGTCTATGATGAGTTTTTCTTGAGAATAAGGTTTTTTCACTTCTAATTTATTCAAATTGGAAACTTGATAACACAGAATAATACGCTCTATTTTGCTCCATGTTTTTGTAAAATATCAACGATTTTGTCGGAGTCTGTTCTCCGTTTTTGCTTCGCAACTTGTAGTGGTGTCAATCCTCTATTATTTTTAAAATTTGGGTTTGCACCTTTGTTGAGTAATGTATCTAACGTTTCATGCAGTTTTTCTTTATCTTTGATTGTAGACCGAAGTGCCTCAAATAAAGGTGTTTCACCTTTGTTATCAGTTGCATCAATATTCGCGCCTTTTTCAATTAATAAATTGACGACTTTGATGAAACCTGCCTTTGCTGCACAATGTAGTGCTGTTTTCCCTTTACTGCTTTGAACATTAATATCTGCCCCAAGTTTCAGGAGTCTGATGACTTTTTCAGGATGTTCCCCTTTATCTCCACGGCAAGCATAAGGGAGTGGGGGCCATCCCATAAAATCAAATGCATTGATGTCTTTTGACGGTACTCCGTATGATTTCAGTAATTTACTCATATCAGAACCGTCATCGTAAATACGTGGTGCTTTGGTGGGGTCTGCTCCGTTATCAAACAGTAACTTCACGATGTCAATCCTATCGGATGACACAGCATGATCAAGCAAATCTTTACTATAGGACTGGATAATTGCTCCCTTTGAAATCAACAATTCTACAATCTGTATATTACCACCTACTATGGCATAACTTAGGGGTGTTGCCCAATCGGCATTACAATATTCAAAGGAATGGGGTTGACCAGGTGGTAGCATCACTGATTGTAGATACCCACTATTTACAATCCCCTCATCTTCTTCAATCAGAGATTTTGCTGTATCATAGTCACCGAGATATGCTGCGGTGTGAATATCAACTCTTGCACCTTGTTGTAGCAGATATTCTGCTACATCGTGCCGTCCTTCGTGTCGTGCAACACAGTAAGGAGTAATTTCAAGGTCGTGCTGACTGAGATGGCATCCCGGCAGGTTAAAATCAGCACCTTGTTCAACTAAGTATTTAACCATCTCTAACTTTCCACGATAGGCTGCTTCCCACAACATCGTTCTACCGTGTGAACCGATAGTGTGGAGCCATTCTGGTTTATCATCTAAGAATCTTTGTACAGCAGTAAGATCACCACGTCCTGCTGCAGCAACCACTATTTTAAGGAAGTCGCTATCTTTTCCAGTGAGTTCAGTTTTTGGCAATATTGTCACCTAATTATTGGTATAAATCGTTGATACAACGTGTGGTTGATATTAATTGTTATCAACTACACGCGGTCTCCCACCGATAGATGGTGGTAATAGCATCCGTTTTTGTTGTTCGGTTAAATCCCCGTATTTGCTGATGTCGTAATAATTTCCAGACCATGCGGAATGTCCCGGACTGTATTTGTATAATAGTGCGCGCCGCTGGTTCTCAGCCTTCCACGGCATTGTTCCGTGAACAAGTGCTTCAGTGAAGAATAGTACATCACCTGCTTCCAGAGCGGGTTGAACGACATAGTGTGTCGGACGTTCAAAATTACGTACATCTGAAGGTATTTCTCTCAGAAAGTTACTTTTGTGACTCCCTGGAATACATGCAAATCCACCTGCACCTTCAGGTGCATCTGCAAGGTTATAGGTCATAACACACAATCCATTGCGCATGACACCATCACGATATTTGTACCAATGATCCCCTTCAGGTCCACCGGGACGACCTCCGTCCTCTCCTCCATGAAGTCCACCACGTCCCTCGCCACCATTCATAAAAATAGGGTAGTCGTGATCCAGACGCACATTTGGACCTAATAAATCGATAAGATATGGTAGGATTGTTGGATGATCAATAAGTCGTTTGAATGGTTCACCCCATGAACTTGGGGAACCTTGCATCCCACCTTTATCAATGAATGCGTTCATTTCAGCGACTTCATCATCTGTCAGTACGTTCTTGATGACCAAATATCCTTGAAGGTCTACCTGAAATTTTTCTTCTCCTGTCATAGGAAACATTCCTTTCATTGCAATTTAATACGCGTGTGTATTGCGCGAATACAAAAGTGTTCAATACTAATAACTTCAATTTGGATCTACTACACGTGGTCTTCTTCCAATGGACGGTGGCATGAGCATACGTCTTTGTCTTTCAGTCAATTCCCCATATTTACTGATGTCGTAGTAATTTCCGTTCCAGGCAGAGTGTCCTGGACTGTATTTGAATAACAAAGCGCGTCGTTGATGGTCGGCTTGCCACGGCATCGTACCATGAATGAGTGCCTCAGTAAAGAATAGGACATCTCCTGCTTCAAGTGGTGGTTGGACGACATAATGTGCGGAACGTTCAAAATTTCGAACATCCCCTGGAATTTCAGTTGCAAAGTTACACTTATGACTTGCTGGAATGCATGCGAATCCACCTACCCCTTCGGGGGCATCTTTCAAATTGTAGGTCATCACAGATAATCCGTTTCGCATTATTCCGTCGCGATATTTATACCAATGATCCCCTACGTTTCTACTTGGGTGTCCCCCATCCTCTCCACCATGCAATCTTCCTCTTGTTTCACCTTTATTCATAATAATTACATAATCGTGATCTAAACGGACATACGGTCCCAATAGTTCAATAAGATAGGGAAGTATTTTGGGATGATCTATAAGTCTCTTGAACGGTTCTCCCCATAAACTTGGACGTCCATCCATATTACCTTTATCAATAAAGGTATTCATCTCGGAGACTTCATCATCAGTCAATACATTTTTTATTATCAGATATCCTTCAAGGTCTACCTGAAATTTTTCTTCACCTGTCATTTTATTATTCCTTTCAGTATTATGAAAAAAGAAGTTTTTGTGTTAGTAAGTCTATCTTTCTAAATTGCGTTCTTTTGGTTTGGTTCCTTCAAAATCAAATCCTCCAATTGCATCACCGTAAGCATCCAGTGCAAACTTTCTGGTAAAATTTCGTAAAGGCATTTATGTCTTGTTTGAGATAATACCATATCTATAGGATGTATGTCAAACAAAGAGGATTTGGTATCAGAGGTATTCGGTTTTCGTTAATTCATAGAAATATGTGGTAAAGTCGCTATCAAGAAGTCGATCCTATAGAAGAGGGTATGGGTGAAGACAGGCGAGGTGACCTCGCCACTACGATGTTGTTTGAACAAGGATTTTCAGGATAAGATGTCGCTCCTACAAAGGAAGGCTTAATATTAAAATAATAGGATTTGGAAAACTGAATGGCTCTGGACACAAACAGACATATTTCATGCATTTATTTCACAGTTATGCTAAAATAGATGCAAAGCGAGGGTATACCACAATGAAAAACCGCATACTTATTGGCAGTCTATTACTGCTATCCATACTCAGCATACTTTTCCAATATCACTACCGTGTTGAAGCAGATTTACGGTCGGAGACACAGATATCAGATACACCATTTTCCCATGATCTGTTCAATCAAGTTTTACGAGAACCTGTAGTAAATGGGATGGTTGACTATGCAAAACTGAAAGCAAACCCTGATAAATTTGAGAAGTATTTGGACCAACTGGCAACCGCAAAACTCACTGAAATGTCCTACGACGAACAAATGGCTTTTTGGATAAACGCATATAATGCTCTTGTAATAAAAGGTGTGATAGACCATTATCCTACAAAGAGTGTGCGTAAGGTAAAATGGTTCGGTGGTTTTTTCTCTCGACTTAAGTTTCAGGTAGCAGGAGAAACCTACACACTCAATCAGATAGAACACGACATTATCCGTGCTGAATTTGTTGATCCGCGTATTCATTTTGCACTCGTATGTGCATCAGCAAGCTGCCCACCATTAGAAAACAGCGTATATTTACCTGAAACCATAGAGGAACAATTGGACGCTGTCACGCTCAAATTTGTCACTAATCCAGAGCAGGTTAGATTAGACCGTGCGAAACGAAGAGTGTATCTTTCAAAGGTTTTCAAATGGTATAAGAAAGATTTTACGGAAGGTTATGATGGTGTGCCAGATTTTCTTGCAGATTATCTACCTACTGAAGATGCAGATTTTGTGTTATCAAAAGATGTGAAGTTTCACTATTTAGACTATGATTGGACACTAAACGACAAAAAATGAAGGGAATTGTTGGCAATTTGGATGCCGATGTTGAAATAATATGATAAATACCGCTGTTATTGGTTACGGTTATGCTGGACGTGCGTTTCATTCCTATCTTGTTGGATTAGCGGATGGGTTGAATCTCTATGCGATTGCGACGCGGAATGATGAACGTCGCGAAGCCGCACGTGAGGCATATCCTGATGTACAGATATACAAAACGATTGATGAAGTGATAGCTGATGACAATGTTGATCTCGTCGTATTAGCAACTCCGCATGATACACATGCTGAACTTGCTATCAAAGCAATGGATGGTGGAAAACATCTTGTCTCAGATAAAATCATGGCGATGAACACCGATGAAGCGGACGCAATGATTGCTGCAGGTGAACGCAATGATGTGATGCTCAGTGTTTTCCATAATCGCAGATGGGATTGGGACTATCTAACAGTGAAAAAAGTTATTGCTGATGGTCTGTTAGGCACACCATATCTCTTTCAAGTTGCGATTATGCGATATGGTGCCCCGGGAGGATGGCGCGGCGTTAAAAGTCAAAGCGGAGGTATCCTATACGATTGGCCCGCGCACTTCGTTGATCAGGCATTGCAATTCGGACAAGCACCCGTAGAATCAGTTTTTTGCTATATTCACTATAACACAAAATGGGATACTGATATTGGCAACTATGGTCACCTAATCATTAAGTTTGAGGATGATGTGCGATATCAGATTGAGATTAGCAATCTATCTAAAGCAGAAAAACCGCGATGGTATGTTGTCGGTGATGAAGGTGGTTTAATCAAATACGGCTTGGACCCGCAAGAAGGACCGATGCGTGATGGAGACATTGATTCTGCTGAAGAAGATCCCGCAAACTATGCTAAAGTATGGACCGCTGCAGGTGGTGAAAATCGTGAACTCGTGATTGAGAGTGTTCGTGGGACATGGAAGTCTTACTACCAAAATATTGCAGATGTGCTGAACAATGGTGCGGAGTTGGTTGTGAAACCTGAGGAAATGCGCAAAGTGATGCAGGTGTATGATGCAGCGATGCAATCTGCGGAGACCGGGGAAACTGTTAAATTCTAATGCATTTGTAAAATAAACCCGATTAAGTTCATTATCAAGTGTTCAAATTATGGACACTGCTGTTCAAAATGTGACATAATATCCATCTCTTGACTATGAAATACCTATTGTACCCCAACTTAGACAACAGATTAATATTGGCATAGTACTTGCTATTACATTAGCATTACATTGAGAGGAGAGAAAAATGAAACTGAAAAACATAGTCGGGGTAATTCTCATCATAATGATGGTCGGTATTACCCTACATATCAGTGCAGACTCACATAAAGTAAAAAATGTGTCAAAATACCACGAATTAAACAAACGCGTTATCACAAGTATTGACAAAGGATTAGAATGGCTAAAGACACAGCAAGGAGATGACGGTTTGTTTGAAATTGCACCAGGTGAGGGACATCCTGGCATAACTGCACTTGCAATCACTGCATTTTTACGGCATCCGCAGAAAAAGTACTCAGACGAAAAGCATCCTTTTATACAAAAAGCAATTGATCGATTGATTGCAATGCAGCAGGAAAACGGTGCAATTTATGATGCAAAAAAACAACCTGCACTGCCTAATTATAATACTGCTATTTCTGTAATGGCACTTTCTTCAACTGAAAATCCGAAGAAATATGAAAAAGTTATCCAAAAAGCACAAGGATTTTTGAAGAGTCTTCAAATTCAAGATGAAGAAAGCGTCTATTACGGTGGAATCGGTTACGGTAGTCGCGAATCTGTACATGACCTTTCTAACCTAAACCTTGCTATACAAGCACTAAAAGAGAGCGGTTCCGATGATGATGAAGTCTGGAACAAAGCGATAAAATTCCTTGAACGCACACAAAACCGTAGTGAAAGCAATGACCAACCTTGGGCTGGTAATGATGGTGGATTTATCTATTCTCCAGACGGTGAAAGCAAGGCTGGTACAGACGAAACTGGAAGTCCACGTTCTTATGCCAGTATGACTTATGCTGGTTTGTTGAGTTTCATTTACGCAAATGTGGATAAGAATGACGAACGTGTGAAAGCTGCTGTCCAGTGGATTGGAAAACACTTTACCGTAGAAGAAAACTACGGCATGGGTGCGCAAGGTCTATATTACAACTATCACACAATGGCGAAAGCCTTGCGTCTATATGGACAGGATACCATTACTGACGCAAAAGGTGTGTCACACGACTGGTACGAAGAGCTTGCTGAAAAATTGATTGATGTTCAGCAACAAAACGGATCGTGGATGAATGAAAACAGTCGCTGGATGGAAGCACTCCCCGTATTAGCAACCAGTTACGCAATTCTTTCTCTTGATACAGCCTATCCTAAATAATACTAAACCTAACTCACCTCATAAGGCGGATTCCTATATCCGCCTTTCTTATTTCTAATACCAATTTTTCAATTATAGTAAAAGCCATAATTTTTTACACATTTTGGTGGGTTCGGTTTCCTAACCGAACCTGTGTAAAGAGTGCGGTTAGTTGAAGATTAATTTATTAATTCGGTAATTTTGGAAAAAGATCCAGTGCGGTTAGGAAACCGCACCTACCGGGTTTGGGAAAATTAGAATTACCGAAATATTTACTTAATCCTCATGAAACCGCACCTACCAGTGAGTGTGGACATACTTTTGGATTTTACTATAAACTAATTCTTCTCAATAACGTTTAATTCATATTTTTTGCGTAATGATGTACGAAAGTTGAGAAGGTGATATGAGTTTAATCGATGGTATATCAATAGGGTTTGCTGCAATGCGTGCAAACAAAATGCGATCCCTATTGACAATGCTTGGAATAATCATCGGAATTGCGTCAGTTCTTTCTATGATTGCAATCGGTGATGGGGCAAAAGAATTAGTTCTACAGGATGCCCAGAAACTTGGTGGAGCGAATCAGTTTACATTGTATCGTAGGTCGTCAGAAAAGCTTGGAAAACATCGAATTCCAATTCGAACTAAGGAATACCTAAATTATGGAGATGTGTTGGCTATTGAAGCAGATTGTCCCTCAGTGACTGAAGTGACTCCCCGTATTAGGGATTGGAAAGGTGTCCTAATGCAAGCAGAGGGAGGTGGTCAAACACGTGCCGGATATAACGGTGTAGATCCATCCTTTATGACTGCTATGGATTGGAAACTTTATGAGGGAAGGTTTATTACCGATGAAGATGTGAAAAATGCAACCAGAATATGTGTGCTTGGACAGGAAGTAGCAACCGATCTATTCGGAAGCAGATCTCCGCTTGGTAAGGAAATAAAAATTGCAAGGAAAGTAAAATATTATGATTATCGTGGAAAGAGACGAAGTCGACGAACAACTGATCGGTTTACGGTTGTAGGCACAATGATGCCAAGAGGAAGAAGTTTGCGTTTCGGATGGAGTTTTGATGCAATGGCGTTTTTCCCAATATCAACTATACAAGAACGTTTCACAGGTAATGATAGAATTCAAGAGATTGTTGTCTATGCAAATAACGTTGATGTTGTCCCACAAGCCGTGCAGGAGGTAAAAGAAGTAATTAGAAAACGACACAATGGTGAAGATAAATTTGTCAAATTCTATGAGATGCGGAAAGGTATACGTCAACTTGAAAAAATAAGTAAAATGATAAAAATTGCCCTTGGTAGCATTGCAGGTTTTTCACTTCTTGTTGGTGGTATCGGTATCATGAATATGATGTTAGTTGCTGTTACTGAACGCACACGTGAGATTGGGTTACGCAAAGCACTCGGAGCAAAACCAATTGACATAATGATACAATTTCTGATAGAGTCTGTTGCAATGTGTGCTGTAGGTGGAATAATAGGAATTTGTTTAGGAATATTTGTTGGTGAAGGCATGTCAGTTCTCGCGGTGAAAATTGCAAAAATTGTTCCTGAATGGCCAGCAATTATCTCCACTCAGTGGGTCTTATTTTCGGTTTTATTTTCTGCTGCAATTGGAATATCTTTCGGATTATATCCAGCAATAAAAGCCTCAATGTTGTCGCCTATAGAGGCATTGCGAAAAGAATGATAACAATCATTAGCAAACATTTGAAAGCAATACTATACAACTCGGATCAATTAAACACAGAAATATTCTCAAGCTAAATGGGGAGATGCTATGCGTCTGTTAGAAGGTATATCTGTTGGAATTGCAGCTATTCGTTCGAACAAAATGCGTTCGTTATTGACGATGCTGGGTATTATTATAGGCGTTGCTTCAGTTCTGGCAATGATTTCTATCGGAGATGGTGCTAAAGAAATAGTACTGCGTGATGCTCAAAAACTGGGTGGGGCAAATCAATTCACCATTTACCGCACTTGGTATAAAAGAGTAGGTACAAGTTGGAGAAGAATTCGTAGTAACGAGTATATGAAATATGGAGATGTCCTTGCAATTGCCGCGGAATGTCCATCTGTTATTGCTGTTACTCCGAGAATACCTGAATGGAGGGGTGCATTAATTCAAGCTTCTAAAGGAAGAGAAACTCGTGCTGGATATAATGGTGTAGATGCAACATATCATACTGCTATGGATTGGAAACTTAAAGAAGGACGATTTATATCAGACGAAGATGTTGAAAATGCAGCAACAATCTGTGTGTTGGGAGATGAGTTGGCTGTTGAATTATTCGGAGAGGAATCTCCTATAGGACAGGAAATAAAAATCGCAAGAGGCAATGATCGATATGACCGTTACGGACGCAAAGACAAAAAGCGTTACACAGAACGTTTTACAATTGTAGGCACAATGATGCCGAGGGGGAGAAGTCTACGATTCGGTTGGAGTTATGATAGACTTATCTTTATGCCGTTGACAGCAACACAAGAACGGTTCACTGGAGATGATAAGGTACAGGATATTGTGGTATATGCTAAAACCGTTGAACATGTTCCGCAAGCAATAGAAGAAGTGAAAGCGGTGATACGTAAACGGCACAGAAACCAAGATGACTTCATCAATATTTTTGATATGCGTGAAGGTATGGCACAGTTAGAAAAAATCAGTAAAGTCATCAAGATCGCACTTGGTAGTATTGCTGGTTTCTCACTGCTTGTTGGTGGAATCGGTATTATGAATATGATGCTTGTTGCTGTCAGTGAACGGACGCGTGAAATAGGATTGAGGAAAGCACTCGGAGCGAAACGGCTTGATATTCTAACACAATTTTTAATGGAAGCAGTAGTGCTGTGTAGTGTAGGAGGACTGTTAGGTATTGGTTTAGGCATTTTCGCTGGACAAGGTATGGCACTTCTCGCTGTCAAAATTGCAAAAGTTGTACCTGAATGGCCATCTGTGGTTTCAACACAATGGGTCTTAATATCAATATCGTTCTCCGCATTAATTGGTATTTCATTTGGGTTGTATCCTGCAATCAAAGCGTCTTCACTATCCCCTATTGAAGCACTTCGCACAGAATAACTTTAACTTGGCATTTCATCATAAGTTCGCCCATCCAATTCTCTACCTGTTTTGATTTACGTGTTCCACCCCACTGCTTAAAGAAAAAGAGTACATCCTCTTCTACACACTGATTCTTAATGTCTACAACCCATTCTTTCTTCATCTCGCGGGCACCAGGACCAGATTCACCTCCAACAATAACCCAATCAATACCGTTTAAATCTATACCCTTAAATAAGCAGATATAACAACAATAACAGGAATCTATCGAATGTGAAAGAATGAACGAACGGGTTTATGGAATGCCATTCCCTATCCTTTAAAGAGAATATGGTAATTACTAAAACTTAAGATATTTATTACAAATTATCTATTATGGTAATTCGGGGATTTGAAGGTTAACATATTTCGGATTACCTGATGAAAGCGGTAGACCAAAATAAGGAATACCAAATAACCACCGAACACCTTCAATCTCACCTATAATTTCATTAATTACCTCATCATTTCCATCTGTTGCTGCGAACGTAATCTGACATCCAACGGGTACTTTGCAGTCAAATTGCAACACATTCAGAGACTTTGTTGGAACGGGATTAATTTTCTGTTTGGAGGTGTTGGCAATCAAGTAAAACTCTATATTTTGGGTATGTTGTTGAAGAATTTTATTATCCAAGACTATTTTCCCGTATACTGTTCCAAAAAACAACCGTCTCCAAATTTGTGCAATTATTGTAATCAAGATAACAAAAGCAATTAGGATACCAAATTCATAACGGTAGAATATATTTTCATATCCCAAAATCTTTGCAATCGTTAGGATCAGCGCGTAGAGAGTTATGGCGAATATCCAGTCAATCACTGGAGACCAACGATGGTTAAAGATTGGGTGAATTGATTTATGTTTTAACATTGTGTGTCTCCTTAGGTTTACAGGGTTTGTAATAGGGTCAACACTTAATATGGTGGGTAGGGCAAATCGTTTATGCAATGGGGCGTACTGGATTTGAACCAGTGACTTCTACCGTGTGAAGGTAGTGCTCGTACCCCTGAGCTAACGCCCCGAATGGAAAGAATGGGCCCACTAGGACTCGAACCTAGGACCAGTCGGTTATGAGCCGACGGCTCTGACCACTGAGCTATGGACCCGTTATGAATTGTAATTATACCTTTTTATTTATGAAAAAGCAAGTATTAATGCTATACAATCATGTGAATAATATAAATGGCAATTGTGTTTATTCAATGAAACCGCGCAGTCTATGGCTGCGGATGGGATGTCGGAGTTTACGTAGTGCTTTTGCTTCAATCTGTCTGATACGTTCACGGGTGACATCAAAGACGACACCAACTTCTTCAAGCGTTTTTGGATAACCGGTAGTGATGCACAGTGTTGCTATTCGTTTACGAGTTGTTTCTGACAATAAAGGATTCACAGCATCGTCCTCAATGCCGAACCGAAGGACAATCACTTCCCGTTCCCGTTCTGACAGATCAGCAAGAGCCTCTTGAATGCGTTCTTTGAGAATACTTAATTCAGCCTCTGTTGCAGGAGATAGGACACTTGCATCTTCAATAAAATCACCTAATTGGCTATCATCATCGTCATCGCCAATCGGTGTTTCCAGTGAGACAGTTTCTGGAACAATCCTAAGAACTTCTCTAACTTTTTCTGTTGGAATACCCATATCCTCAGCGATCTCATCTGGTGTAGGTCTCCGTCCTAATTCCTGTAATAGAGATCGTTCGGTCCTTTTCATTTTATTTATTCTTTCATGCATGTGAACAGGTATTCGGATAGTCCGTCCTTGATCTGCAATAGCACGAGTGATACTTTGTCGGATCCACCAAGTGGCATAAGTGCTGAACTTGTACCCACGTTGATAGTCAAATTTGTCAACCGCACGCATCAACCCAATATTACCTTCCTGAATCAGATCAAGAAATTCCATTCCAGGTGCTTGGTTTCTATATTTTTTTGCAATGCTGACAACTAATCTGAGATTAGCTTCAACTATTGCCATTTTGGCATCTTGAGCATTTGCTTCACCTTTGCAAATCTGCTTTGTAACATCTTGTAATGTATCACGCGAAATACCGATTGTATTTAGATATTGTTTGATTTCGCGCTGATAACGAATTATATCAATGTATGCCTTTTTTGCTGCTCCTGTTTTGAAACTATGCGTTTTGGGGTTTAACCTTCCGTTACACCATTCTGGTGGAATGTTATGCCGTTTTTGTAGTTGCTTAATCTCTTTTTCGCGTTGACTAATGTTGCGATCTACCTCTGTAACAAGACCGGAGATTTTGCTTATTTCTTCCGGATCTATCTTAAGTTGATCCAAATGTTTTACAAAGGTTTTATGAGAACGTACATCTTCAAGTTGTACAATAGAGTTATTCTTAGATGCATCCTTTACAGCATCAAGATACTCCAGTTCTAATTTTTCAATTACTCGCATAATTCTTTCAACTCTATCACGTAGTTTCCGTTCTTTATCGCGGGTTGAGTTGCTTGAAACTGGCATATCAATTATATCAGATGCCCGTTTTTTTGCGATGATGATTTTATAAAGTAGTTTACGTACCTCGGCTATTGCCAAACGAGTTGTAAAGGTTGCTTCTTGTGCTTGACGAAGACTGCTTTCTATCTGCTTCGACAATTCGATTTCCTTTTCTTTATCAATCAAAGGAATTTTTCCCATGTCACGTAAATATACCTTTATTAGATCCTCGCGTTCACTGATTTCACCAGGGGCAAACTCAATTACATCATCATATTCCCCTTGCTCAGTATTGTCAGCTTCATTGAAATCAAGTAGGTGTGTATTTCCTATTTCCACCTGTATCTCTCCTTTCTGATTTCTTCGGTGCATTCTGATAAGTCCCTATTTTTGTGTTACTGTTTTTCAATCAAAGTAAATATAGATGAAGCATTTACATCAACTAACTATTCAAAATCTGCTTACTTCGTTCCTTAATTTTCTCATTGATATGTTTTCTGTCTGCCATCGCGCGTGAAACAGCTTGTCGAATCCACCAAGTAGCATAAGTTTTAAATTGATAACCGCGCTGATAATCGAAATTGTCAATAGCATTCATCAATCCGATGTTCCCTTCATGTATCAAATCAAGAAATTCCATTCCAGCTCCATGATTCACATGCCGCTTTACAATGGTAGCAACTAATTTGAGATGTGCTGATATAAACTGAAAATATATATCTTCAATATTGTCACCGCAGGTGTTAATCTCCATTGTTATATTTCGCAGTATATCACGGGATAAACCTATTTTGTTGAGATATATTTTAATTTTACTTTGATAACGTTTGATGTCTTGATAGGTCTCTTTTTGAATATCTGATGTGAACTGATGGGTTTTTGGGTCGAACCCTACGTTTAACCACTCAGATGGGATAGCATGTTGCTTTTGAAGGAGTATGCTTTTTTCTTCCCAATCACATATCTGTCGTTCAACTTCGTTAATTTGAAAAACAATGGGGTGCATGTTTCCTAATGTCATTGTTAGTTCTCCTGATTGAAATCTTTAGTGTTAAGCGTAAAATTTGAGTCATCGTTCAGTGGTGAATTATGTCTCATATCGGATTGCATTTTTTGTGCAACTGCACGCCGTTGTTTCGTTAAACTAAGAAGCTCCTTAAGTGACGATTCATAATCCTCATTACCTTCAGCTTGAATATTTGAACGCAGACGTTGTTCAAGGTCTTGAATCATTAATACTCTAAGTTTGTCAAGACAACCTACAATTCTTTTTTTATGACAAGGAAACTCAACTTTGCTAATTAAAGCATTAGAAATAAAGTTATTAATATGCTCATCTTCACTTGTATTGAGGATCTGCTGAACATCAACTGGTTCACCATCGTTGGATGCTTCCCAAAGTAGTTTAGAGATTTCCACAAGTCGAGTATTGGAAAGATCACGATAATCGAATTGAGTTTTTATTTCTGAAATTAACTCAGGTGCTTGAATTAAGGATTCGACGAATTGACATTCAATTCTTTCACGAGAAGACACTTTCTTTGAGGCGGTTTTTTGGCGTTGTACATTACGTCTTGGAGGATTATCTTTCAATCCTAAATTACGTAATTCACTCCACAGCAGACCCTCATCAACATCAAGTTCACGGACGGTATACTTTAGATACTCTGAGCGTTCAACACGATTCTGGATATTCACGAGTATTTCACATATATCTTTAACGACTTTTGCCTTAACATCAGGTTTGCGGATATTCTTGTTTTTAATCGCAGCCTGTATCTGAAATTCAATTAGGTTTATTGCTTTGTCTATAACCGCATTAAAGGCATCTACACCGTTTTCTTTTACATACGAATCAGGATCATCACCTGCTGGCATCAAAGCAATACGAACACGTATCTCTTCTGCTATTAATCTTTGTAATCCACGTTGTGCTGCTTGTAATCCAGATGCATCACCATCAAAAACGATCACCACTTCAGGTGTGTAACGTTTGAGAAGTGAAGCGTGTTCTTCACTAAGAGATGTACCTGACGAAGCAATTACATTTTCAATTCCATTTTGTTGAAGCATTAATACATCCATATATCCCTCTACAAGCAGAGCAGACTGTGTTCTGGTGATGGATTGTCTTGCTTTGTCAAGATTGAAAAGAATCTTGCTTTTGTTATATAGAACCGTTCCCGGAGAATTTAAATACTTGGGTTGGTGTTCATTAGAGAGAGAACGTCCACCAAATCCAACTGGAACTCCTTGTGTATTGTTAATAGGAAAAAGTATCCTATTCCAAAAACGATCTTGCGGACCGTGCTCTTCATTCTTAATCAAGCCTGCGTCAACTAATTGTTGAACAGTCCAACCCTGATGAGTGGCTGCTTTGACAAGATCATTTCTCTGCTGTTTTGCATAACCGAGATTGAATAAATTCACTGTTTGTGAACGAACACCACGGTTTTTTAGATATTCACGCGCCCGTTGACTGTGTTGTCCAGTGCGAAGTAATTCATGATAGTATTTCACAGCAAATCTATTCAAATCACTTAATTCATTCCTCTTCTTTTGTTGAGTTGTGATTTTAGCATCTATTGTTGGTAAAGGAATGTTAGCACGTTCAGCAAGCCATTCTATCGCTTCTACGAATGTTTTCCCTTCATGTTTCTGTAGAAAACCTATAACATTGCCACCAGTATCACACCCAAAACATTTGAATACTTGCATCTCTTGGGAAACTGAGAAAGATGGTGTCTTTTCTTGGTGAAATGGACAGAGACCTTTGTAGTTTCGCCCAGCCTGTTTTAGAGGCACACCACATTCTATAATTACTTCCACGATATCATTATTGCTTCTGATTTCGTCAATAGTTTCAGGTGGTATATAGTTTCTTGATGCCATGATACAACCTCTATGGCAATATTCATTAGTCAGTTATAGATCAAGATATTACTCAATGAATTTAACGACTGTTACACCTTCTCCACCTTCACTGTGGGATGCATATTCAAAACTTGCGACATGCGGGTTTGCTTTCAACACATCATGGACTGCACTACGTAATGCTCCAGTCCCTTTTCCATGTAGTATCCTGACACTTAATAAACCCGCCAGAAAAGCATCGTCAAGGTATTTATCGGTCATATCTAACCCTTCTTTAACCAGCATCCCGTGTATACAGAGTTCTTCTTTAACTGAATTTGCTTTGTTATATTGAATATCCAAAACGGAAGTTGAAAGATGTTGAGACTCCTTTTTAGGAATTACTTTGTCAATATCCTTATAGGATACATGCATCTGCATATTCCCAACACGAATTTGTAAAGGTTTACCGTTCTGATTTTTTTCGATTGCAGTTACCTCTCCGAAACGATTAAGTTTTATAATCCGGACTTTATCACCAACATTGACGTTTATTATTTCCTTTTTGGGTTGTTGTTTTGGAGGGGTAGGTTTGAGTTGTTTTTTTGCTGATTCTATCTTTGTAAAGGCTTCGCGAATACTGGCTTTTGATGCTTGGTCTCTTCTTATATCAGCGACGACATTATCAACTGTTCTACGAGCAGCTGATATGATTTCTAATGCTTCATTTTCTGCATTTCGTTGCAAGGTGTTTTTTTCTTCTTCAAATGTATTATTAAGTTCTCTATGTTTTTGATACTCACTTTCAGTGAGACGAATCTTCTCGTGTAGCTGCTCTCGTTCTGAATCCAATTCTTGTTGTGTTTGCTGTAATTTGAGTAATAAGTCTTCAACTGCGATATTGTTTTTTCCTAAATTGTTCTCTGCATCAGTGAGTATACTTTGCGGAAGTCCTAATTGTTCTGCAATTTTGATTGCATTGCTACTTCCCGGTACACCTATCTGTAGGCGATAGGTCGGTTTTAATGTGTTCCAATCAAATTCCATAGAAGCATTTTGCATATTCTTTTCTGTATGCGTATAAGCCTTTAGTGCTCCATAATGGGTCGTGACAATTGTATTTACGCTACGTTCATTTAGCCACGCTAATATAGCCATACCAAGTGCTGTGCCTTCAGTCGGGTCAGTACCAGCACCAATTTCATCCAATAAAACAAGCGATTGGGCAGATCCAGATTCTTCTATTGACTTCAACATGTCAGATATTTTTGTAATATGTGAAGAAAAGGTACTGAGATTATGTTCGATGTTCTGATCATCTCCAATATCTGCAAATATGTGTTGGAAAATTGGGATTTTACTACCGCGTGCAGCTGGAATATGTAACCCTGATTGTGCCATTAGACATAACAATCCAACAGTTTTGAGGACAACGGTTTTTCCTCCGGTATTCGGACCTGTAATGACAAGTGTTTTGTAACCTTTACCTATACGTACATTTGTAGGCACAACCTGCATAGGTTCAGTTTGTTTTATAGGCTCAGTAGGATTGTGAAGTTGTTTATCTTTTTGTTGGTTGGATATTCGATTTGAACGTGTTTGGAATTCCAGAATTGGATGCCGTGCTTCAATAAGATTGAGATTACCTTTAGTATTCAATTTCGGTTCAATTGCATTCAAGTCAAAACTAAATAGAGCTTTGGCATTGATAAAATCAAGTTCTGCAAGTAATCCAAGTGCATTTTCAAAGTCAACAAGATGTTCGCGGAATTGGTCTGTTAATTCCAAGAGAATTCTGCGAATTTCACGCTGTTCTGCTTCGACCGATTCATGAAGGGAATTATTCATCTCAACAACAGACAAAGGTTCCATAAAATAGGTAGCACCACTCGTGGATTGTCCTTGAACAACACCACTAAAAAAGGGCTTAGCGTCCTGTTTTATGGGAATTACAAAGCGGTTGTTACGGGAGGTGATAACAGATTCCTGGATCGATTTTTGATAATCAGGTGAACGAAGGATGGCATCTAATTTCTGATGGATTTTGTCTCGAATTTTCTGAAGTTTTCGTCGGATAGATCGCAACTCATCACTTGCTTTATCAAGAACAGCACCTTCAGGACTGATACAGGATGAAATCGCTTTAACAAGGTCATCAAAGACGGGAAGGGCATCTACGATAGATAGTAATCTCGGTAATGTATTGTGGTCCTGATTTTTAAACTCTTTCTTAATAGTGGAGGGAAGTCTTGCGACCTTTAGGACATTAATAAATTCTTCTGGATCCAATATTGAACCCGTTTTGGATACGTGCCGAAGTGTCTTGGTGATATCAACTAAACCGTCTAACGACATACCGCCTGTATGTTTATGAAATGCTTTCATTTCAGATACTAACTTCAATTGGTAATGCACTGAATCCACTGTTTCCAATGGTGTCAAATTATCAACACGGGCATTTCCAAGTTCTGAAGCAGTATAACTTTTTAGATGTCGTTTGATTTTATCGTATTCTAATGCTTTTTCTACTTTAGATTGCATCTGTCCGACCTTCACAAAACTTGTATATATGTTATATAGAAAAAACTATGAGGTAACCAACCCCTTATTACGATATTAGGAGCATTGTCAAATAGAAATGAGGTTAACTTATATGAGAGGAATTAACGACAAATTTGCAACACGAATACACTAAATCTAATAATTATCTCAAAGTTCGTTTAACATCACCCCATGTTGTAGTTAACTTCTGTTTAGCTTCAACGTCAAGCACCTCATGCTTCCACCAAGAGATTCCAAAAATCCCTCCATCCACTTCAAACAGCTTTTCTGTCTTTCCAGCATTACGATCATAAAGATAGAAGGAACCCCATAATGAATAAATAATTGATTGTGAGTCAAATGACCAATCCGACCACATACTTGCATTTTTATCTATATCAAATAATGGTGTTAACCCTCTTGTTTCAACATTAATTGTATACATTGTGTCGAATTCTCTGTCCCATCTTCTGAATAAAATTTCCTGTCCATCAGGTGTCCAAACAGGATAAAAATCAATGTTAAATTCTGTTAATACTTCTATTTCTTTAGTTTCAATATCTAAAAGGAAAAGCTGCTCCAATCCACCAGGTCTTTCAAGAGCAAACGCTATTTTTTTACTCAATGGACCCCAAGACATTCCATAAAAAAAGAAGGTTCTGCCGAAATGTGGTATTGCAGTTACTGGCTCCGTTACGCCACTATCAAGGTCCATCACCCAGATCTGGTTTTCTTGCTGCTGTTGATCTTCAGTATATCCATTATAAGCAAGTTTCTTCCCGTTAGGTGATATTGAAAGGAAACGATAAGTACCACCAATTGCAGTGAGTTGAGTCTTTTGTCTTGGATTATTAATATTAATTGAAAAAATATGCGATTGTGTATCTACACGTTGTATAAAATAGAGTATATCATCCTCTGGAGACCATACTCCATAAAGACCGGGTTGGTTCAATGACCTCGTTTTGAAATCCCCATCTTCAGTGAAAGTAGTCATTTGTAGATTATAATCAAATCTACCAAGTTGTTCATTAAACCCGCGAACAGAATAAGCAATTCGTCCCGTTAGGTCAGCAGAAACTGTAATAGGCACACAAAGAAAAAAGAAAAGAATTCCAATATATAATAATCTCACGCTTTTAGTAAGCCAAACATTAAAGACACAACAATTATTATTCATTTGACTCCCCTAATTCTGATATTGAAAGACGGTTATAATTGAGCAATGCGTTTTCATAGAGATCACGATTTAAACCGTACTTTTCAAAATCTACCACATTGTCATAACTATTCAGTGATGTACTTAGATATCCTGATTTTTCAGATTTACGCGCAGATTTAACATTGCTAATAACTGTAGTTACAAGATCTTCATATTTCCGGATGCGGTCGCGTACATCTGAGGACAATCCACCTTCAACATCTTTTTTTACTTTAAATGCCCCTATGACCTGGGTATAATTCACGAGTGCATCAAAATAAAGTTCATCTCCCTCCATGCTCTCAGCACCAGATATATCCAAAGGTTCTTCAATTAATAGAATTACATCTTTTGCATCTTTAATCAGTTCTATACTTCTCTGTTCAATACCGTAGTTAACTGTGTTCTTGAATTCGTCAACAATATCTTTATATAATGTTTTAGCATCTTCAACGTTATTCAATTTCTCTTGACAGAGTGCCTGATTATATTTGGCATTCGCTACCACGTATGAACGTATTTCAGGGGCAAGATTAGGAGTATCGGGAAATGCATTTCCATCATAAGCTGCTATAGCCCCAACATAATCACCTTCCTGTTCAAGACAATTACCAATTGCCTTTTGTGCATATAATGCATAGATATTATTTTCGGGTTTATGTGTTTCAATTATCTTTGTAAATTCAGTTCTTGCTTCAGGATATTTTCCTTGAAAATACAAACTTTTAGCATATTTAAATCGGGCTTTGTCTGCTAAAGAAGTATTAGTATATTTATTAAAAATATCCTGTAATTTTGCTTCAGCATCTTGAAAAGAAGTCTTTTCTTCACTCACTGCATCATCAGTTTCTTCATCAGTCTCACTCGGTGATGATACATCAAAGTAATTGGTCTCCGCATCTTTATAGATTTCCGCTGCTGAAGAGAAATTCGCAGATGCCTCTGCATGTTTTCTTTCTTGATTTTGAGTATAGGTTAAATAACCTACGAAACCTACAACGGTAACAGCAACGACGATGCTGATAGTTCTGACATTATCTCTCAAAAAGGCATAACAGTTCAGAACTAAAGTTATAAATCTATCTTCCTGTTTTACCTCTTGTGTCAATCGATTGTTCTGAGTCATGATTTCCTCGATGTAATGTAGACTTACAAGCGGGTGACGGGAATTGAACCCGCGACCCTCAGCTTGGGAAGCTGACGCTCTACCGCTGAGCTACACCCGCGCCCTTCAAATCCATTATACCATATACTATAGATGTTGTCAAGATAAGATATGATATACTTTATGAAGTAATTAATTGTATTATGCCAAGATTTAGAAAGTAGGTCGCGTATAAATGTTTTATTCAATATAACATAATGTGCAATATAACATAATGTGAAGACAGGTATGTGTACACCCAACTTCACAATATGTTATACAAAGAATAGCTTACAGTTTATCAAGTTCACTCAACACTTGTTCTGCCGTCAAGGTATTGTCCGGAGGTGCATCTTCAACATGTTTAAACGCAATTTTGCCGTCTGAGTCAATAATGAATACTCCGCGTGTTGTAATACCTACTTCCTCAAGAGCCATGCCATACTGTTTTGATACCTCAAGATTCATGTCTGAGAGGAGTGGAAATCCGACTCCACCGAGTGACTCACTCCATGCTTTATGGGCAAACCCTGAATCTCTGTTAATTGCAATTACATCTGCACCTTTAGCTCGAATTGCGTCTAATTGATCGTTGAAATCTGGCACCTGTTCCGAACATACCGGTGAAAAATCAAGTGGATAAAAAAGGATTACAAGTTTCTTGCCTTTATAATCTGCTAACTTAACTTCTGTATCTTCCTGATTTATTGATCCTGACAGACTAAAATCTGGTGCTGCATTTCCTATTTCCGCCATATAATACCTCCATAAATAAGTTATCAAATAATAATATTTCTCTCCCAAAATTATACTACAAAACAGGGCAAAAACCAAATTAATTTGGATGGAATAATCAGTAAATATTCTTCGCGTTGTATGAATTAAATTACTAATACTAACGTGAGTTTGATAATAGGTATGTGAACTTCATTTTTTAAAAAATAGTGCCACCATAGACCCGGTAGGTGCGGTTTCCTAACCGCACCGAATTCAAAATATGATTTATCAAACTCACGTTAATACTATAAATTGAACAGTATTGGCATAGAATTTGCTCGCAATATAATTATGTTGGTTATGTAACAACGAATCTTGAAGTATGGCGAATAAGGTATGTAAATATAGGACAGCATTGACATCTCAGATGTTTCATTGATAGATAATATTAGAAATTTGACGCGATATTTTTCACTAAAATTAGAAAAATTAACACAATAAAATACACATGTGGTTGGTAATCTTGACAACATAAAATGACTGATATGGATTTTTGCTAATATTGCAAATAGTATCAACCACACCTAAAGAAAAGATACGGAGAATCAAAATGAAAAACACAAGCAAAATAATCATAGCATTTAGCATTTTAATGCTTCATTTTTATATAAACATTAGTACTGCAGATGTCCCTGACGGTATGGTTCTAATTCCAAATGGAAATGGAATTGGTTCATTCTACATAGACAAATATGAAGTCACCAATGCAGAATATAAAAAGTTTATAGATGCAAACCCATTATGGCAAAAAGGAAATGCATTAACATCAATCGTAGGAGATACATATTTATGGGGATGGAAAGGTAATATGTATCCGAAGGGCAGGGAAAATCATCCTGTCGTTGATATCAGTTGGTTTGCTGCAAAAGCCTACGCGGAATGGGTCGGAAAAGAGCTTCCAACACAAGCACAGTGGGAAAAAGCAGCACGCGGCACATTGAAGAATACAAAATACCCGTGGGGTGATGGAAATCCACAGAATAAAGCCAACTTTGATAAATATACTGAGAAGGTTAGTTTTAGAATTCCTCCCACCGAAGAAGTTGGTAGTTATCTACCAAACGAATTCGGACTCTACGATATGATTGGTAATGTTGACGAATGGTGTTTAGATCGGTTGGATGTAGATGATATTCATGGAAGATATCATATCATGCGGGGTGGTTCTTGGTTTGACACAGCAGAAAATTTACAAATTTCACGGATTAGTCAACATCCTGTTTATGATGGAATGGGTACTCTTGGATTCAGATGTGTTATATCTAATAATGTAGACAGGTCAGTTGATGTCTTAAGTGATATGTCTTCATGGTTATATGAAGGTATGGATAGTTGTTTTGATAGTGTTCTCTATAGTGTATCTGAAGGTTATTTACCCCAATCAAAATTGGAAGAAAAACTTGACGGTATCGTAGAGTATTTCACTGGATATTCTCGCACATTTGAAAAAGAACTCAACATTGTTTTACTTAAGGCTATTGCTGAATATAATCCAAGTGTAGATCTTGAAGAATATTGTACTATTAGAGACATAATGCATAATATATGGAAATTTTATCTCGAGATACATTTTAGACACTATGAGAAAAACACTAATGAAAAACTGGAACTTCTCCGCGGATGTATTCTTGAGAAAATAGATTACCTATTTATGGATAGTGGTTGTTGAGTTTCATGAGTAGGTTTGGTATGGGAATAGTATATTTCTCATACCATTTCTCATCAACCAATTGTATGGTGAGGTACATCTACCTCACCATTTTTATGTATTTGTCAGTTAGAATACAGAGCCATTCAGTTTTCCAAATAGAGTGAACTTTAGAATTAACAGGATATTTTGAGTTATAGGAGGGAACTCCGATTCCCGACTATCAGTGGGTTTTGTGGCGATTCGGAGATCGCTCCTACAGAAATGTGTCTCTTTAATTTTAATGTTCACCATAATATGATTTTCAAAATAAAGTCTTCCTCTGTAGGATCGACCTCTTATCCTAAAAATCCTGGTTCAATCTCTTCTCTTATCCTGCAAATCCTGTAAATCCTGCTTCAGACAAACTGAAATTCTGAAAATTACATAAAACATATTGGATATATATTGTTCCACCTTCAGGATAATCTACCATCCAAAACCCACCACCCGTTAAAATATATCATCATTTCGAAATGATGACTTTATTAAGCACTCGGAGATCGGAGCGAGCAAAGCGACCTCCGACCTGGACACTGACAGACAAATTTAATACCATTATTTCCATTGTAATCCGAATACGAACGGCTGAATATGAAAAAAAACCGAAAAGGAAAAACGAACCAAAATGAAAATTTCAAAAATGTCATAAACACCTATAAACCCAGTTCCAAACTGGCATAACCCCGAAATTCAAAACGAACCAAAAACCGAAAAACACCCTTTTTTGGTTCGTTTTATTCGAAGCAATTTAATTCATAATAGGACATCTTCCAACCCTAAAGTTCGGAACAACCGTCAGACAAAAAAACGCATATCTTCTGAATCGAAGATAGCATCTATTTTGAGAAAGAACATTTATATGAGAAAAAACCAATCCTGTAAATCCTGAAATCTTGAAAATCCTGGTTCAGAAAAAAAATAAAAAAATCACAAATCGCGTTACATTCCTTATCCTGACTGGATTCAAAACGTCACTGTGACGTGCAGAAAGTCACATAAATTTAACACAAATTAATTTGGTTTTCGTCAATACTTAGGTAATTGTCGTAAAGTCGGGACCGATAGGTCGATCCTACAGAGGAATAATTAATTTAGAAAATTATATTATTTGGAAAACTGAATGGCTCTGGTTAGAATAACTTAACTTTGACAGAAATACTTTTATATGGTATGATAACTAAATAATGTATTTCATCCTGATATAGTTCATAGATACATTATTGTCCTATAATTTAGTCAGTAACTTTCCTCTCTACTAAAAATGTAAATATTTGCAACGTTTAGACCGAAAACCGTAAAAAGCAGGCACTATACCGTACACCAAAACGAGGATTGATATTAGACTCATGGATGTGCAAACCGTTAGACTAACCGAATTTAAAATCCGGTTTCAGAACACTCAATTCTTGATATGAGCACAAGGAGAGAGGTATATCACAATGACAAGATTTGATGGATACAAAACTGATGGATTTTATGATGAGATGTTTTTTGAAGACGGTAGCGCGCGTCCTGCTGTTCAGATGCTCGTAGAAAGAATAAGCAATTTTGAGAATGGAGAATTTATTCGTCGTCAAATCACTGCTGAACATGCATTGCTCAGAATGGGGATAACTTTCAATGTATACGCCGATGAACAAGGCGTTGAGAGGATATTTCCGTTTGACCTTATACCTCGCATCATAGATGCAAATGAATGGGAATGGATAGAACGCGGGCTCAAACAGAGGATCCATGCACTTAATCTGTTCATAGATGATGTCTACCACGATCAGAAAATCATTAAAGATAGAGTCGTACCTGCTGATGTTGTACTTTCATCAGAACGTTACCTTGAACAGTGTATCGGATTAGATCCTCCTCACGGTATATGGTGTCATATCACTGGAACTGATCTCGTCCGTGATGGTGATGGTCAGATCTATGTTTTAGAAGATAATCTCGGTTGTCCATCAGGAGTATCTTATGTAATGGAAAATCGACAACTGATGAAACGGACATTTCCGCAGTTGTTCGGTATGTCACAAATACAACCTGTAGAAGATTATCCGAGTCGATTACTGGATATGCTGCAATACCTTGTGAGTGATAGAGTCATATCTCCAGTTGTTGCATTACTTACACCCGGTATTTATAACTCTGCATATTTTGAGCATTCTTTCCTTGCCCAACAAATGGGCGTATCATTAGTTGAAGGTCGCGATCTTGTCGTGATGGATGGGTATGTACACATGCGTACAACCAAAGGTTTTGAACGTGTTGATGTCATCTATAGACGCATTAATGATGATTTCCTTGATCCAGAAGTATTTAAACCAGAATCACTTTTAGGTGTTCCTGGTCTAATGGATGTTTACAAATCCGGTCGACTTGCTTTAATCAATGCTCCTGGAACTTGTGTTGCTGATGACAAAGTTATATGTTCGTATGTGCCAGAGATAATCAAATACTACCTTGACGAAGATATTATTGTACCAAATGTCCCAACCTATATGTGTTGGGAAGACGATGATCGTAAATATGTCTTAGAGAATTTGGATAAACTCGTTGTGAAGGAAGCAAATCAATCCGGTGGTTACGGAATGTTGATTGGTCCACATGCCACACGAGCAGAACATGCCGAATTCGCAGAGAAAATAAAAGAGAATCCACGTAATTATATCGCACAACCCACCCTTGCATTATCCCGTGTACCAGTATTGATAGAAGATCATTTTGAAGGAAGACATGTAGATTTGCGTCCATTCATTCTATATGGTGAGGACATATATGTCCTTCCCGGTGGACTAACTCGAGTCGCATTGAAAAAAGGATCCTTGGTTGTAAATTCCTCACAGGGTGGAGGCAGTAAAGATACTTGGGTATTGTCTGGTGCAGTATAGGAGTAAGGTATGCTTAGTCGTGTGGCAGAATCAATCTATTGGATGAGTCGGTATATAGAACGTGCGGAAAATGTTGCGCGTTTTGTAGATGTCAATCTGCAGCTTATTCTTGATCAACCGACGGGTATGCAGGCTCAATGGGATCCATTGGTTGCAACTACAGGTGATGATGAAGTTTTTGAAGATCGTTATGGTGAAGCATCCCGAGAAGCAGTTATAAAATTTCTGACATTTGACACGGAAAATCCTAACTCAATTATATCCTGTCTACGTGCGGCGCGTGAGAATGCGCGATCTATACGTGAGAATATTTCGTCCGAGATGTGGGAGCAGATAAACGATGCTTATTTGATGGTTACGGAAACTTCTGAAGAGTGGGCAATGGCGGAACCACATCAGTTCTTTACTGACATCAAAGTGGCATCACATCTGTTTATGGGACAAACTGATAATATCATGTCACACAGTGAAGGATGGCACTTCTGCCAATTGGGTCGGTTAATTGAACGTGCCGATAAAACATCTCGGATCGTTGATGTAAAATACTTCATTCTACTACCCTCCGTATCGCATGTTAACACACCCTTTGATGACATCCAGTGGGGGGCATTACTACATTCTGCAAGTGCCTTTGAAATGTACCGCAAAACACACGGTCTCATTGCTCCTAACAAAGTTGTTGCTTTCCTACTACTTGACCGCGAATTTCCCCGTTCTGTTCTGTATTGTATATCAAAGGCGGAAGAATCTTTGCACGCTATATCTGGCACACCGTTAGAGACCTTTTCAAATTCTGCTGAACAAGGTTTAGGACAGTTACGTTCAGAATTTGCTTATGCACAAGTTGATCAGATACTACATAGCGGTTTGCATGAGTTTCTTGATGCATTTCAAACAAAACTCAACGATGTTGGTGAAGACATTTATAAGACGTTTTTCGCATTACGTCCTGTCAATGGAGAGTCCACACAGTCACAATCACAAAAGTAATTATAAAGTTTTCTACCTACAATAGTAGACATAATTAGTAACTTTTCTCAGTTGAGGTTACAGATATGGCAATTCGCGTTGCAATCAATCACAAATCTCTTTATCAATATGATCGGACTGTTTCACTTTCACCTCATATCTTCCGATTGAAACCTGCCCCACACTGTCGCACACCGATTGAAGCATATTCACTCAAAATTGTTCCTGAGAACCACTTTATCAATTGGCAACAAGACCCTTTCGGAAATTACCAGGCAAGAGTGGTCTTTCCAGAACCTACTCAGTCATTATCTCTTGAAGTAGATTTGATAGCGGATATGACGGTTATTAATCCGTTTGACTTTTTTCTTGAGGAAAGCGCAGAACACTATCCATTCAACTATGACGAGCAGCTTAAAAAAGACCTAATGCCTTATATGGAGGTAAAGGAAAATGGTCCAAAACTATTAGAGTGGTTAACTGGAATTAATAAATCCAGAGAGAAGTTAATAGATTTTCTTGTAAGTATAAATCATCGCTTATGGGAAGATATAAAGTATACAATTCGCATGGAACCTGGTGTGCAACTTTGTGATGAAACATTGGAAAAACAGACCGGTTCATGTCGGGATAGTGGGTGGTTACTCGTTCAAATTCTAAGACATCTTGGATTAGCAGCTCGTTTTGTCTCCGGTTATCTTGTGCAGCTTGTTGCTGATCAAAAACCTGTTGAAGGTCCTGCAGGTCCATTACAAGATTTTACCGACCTACATGCGTGGTGTGAGGTGTATGCACCGGGGGCAGGATGGATAGGACTTGACCCAACATCAGGATTATTCGCTGGTGAAGGACATATACCATTGGCATGTGTGCCTGATCCTGTGAGTGCTGCGCCAGTCACAGGTCGTACGGATTTATGTGAAACAGAATTTTCATACGCTAATACTGTGAGACGAATTCATGAAGACCCGCGTGTTACAAAACCTTACACTGGAGAACAGTGGAATGCAATAAATGCACTTGGTCAACAAGTGGATGAAAACATAATACGCGACGATATACGATTGACAATGGGTGGTGAACCGACTTTTGTTTCCATAAACAATTCCGACAGTCCGGAATGGGATACGGAAGCGGACAGCAAAGAAAAACGCAAATTAGCAGCAGATTTATTGATACGATTACGCGATAGTTTCGGACCTGGAGGTGTTCTATACCATGGGCAAGGAAAATGGTATCCAGGTGAACCACTACCGCGTTGGAAGTTTGGATGTTTCTGGAGAAAAGATGGACAACCCGTATGGAAAAATGAACAACTCCTCGCAGCACGGTATAAGGACTATGATTTTGGTATTGATCATGCAGAACGATTCATGATTCATCTGACAAAAAAATTAAATGTTTGTACAGAAAACATAAAACCTGCTTATGAAGATTTAGTGTTCTTTCTATGGACTGAGGGCAAACTACCTTTGAACATCAATCTAACTGATTTTGACTTCAAGGAAGTATCAGAACGTCAGAAATGTCTACAGTTACTGCAGGAGAACAAACTTGGTGAACCGATCGGTTATGCATTACCTCTACGATGGAATTTGGAAAAAGACTCTTGGGAAAGTTCCGCGTGGAATTTCAGAAACGAGAACATGTTTTTACTACCCGGGGATTCTCCATTAGGATATCGTCTGCCACTTGAATCATTGGAATGGGTTGATCCAGAAAAAGAGGAACCAACATTTGAACGTGACCCATTTGAACCGCGTGATATGAATATCACTATTAATAACAGCAAAGACAATGAAATTGAAACGGATGTGAAGGAATCTATTGTTCGCACAGCACTGTGTATTGAACCCCGAGAGGGACGGATGCACGTTTTTATGCCTCCTGTGACACATCTGGAACATTATCTATCGCTACTTCAATTGATAGAAACTACATCTGATGAATTGAAAATACCAGTTATTTTGGAAGGATATGAAGTGCCGCACGATTGGCGAATTCAATCACTTAACGTTACACCCGATCCGGGTGTAATTGAAGTCAACATCCATCCTGCGGAAAATTGGAATGAATTAGTAAACAACATCACTACGCTTTATGAACAAGCAAGATTATCTGGACTAAGTGCAGAAAAGTTCATGTTAGATGGACGGCATACTGGTACTGGAGGCGGTAATCACATTATCATAGGTGGACCAACACCCGCCGATAGTCCTTTGTTACGTCAACCTAATCTATTACGTAGTCTCATCACCTATTGGCAACACCATCCAGGTCTGTCATATCTCTTCTCAAGTGCATTCATCGGTCCCACAAGTCAAGCACCCCGTGTAGATGAAGGTCGCGACGAACAACTCTACGAACTTGAAGTGGCATTTCAACAGATTCCAGATACCGTATCTACTGATTTGAATACAGATACAGATAAATCACCGTATTGGTTGATAGACCGCTTGTTACGTCATCTACTGGTAGATTTGACAGGTAACACACATAGATCAGAATTCTGCATAGATAAACTTTATTCACCGGATTCAGCAAGTGGACGGCAAGGATTACTTGAAATGAGAGCATTTGAGATGCCTCCACATTCCCAAATGAGTATTGTTCAGATGCTGTTGATTCGGGCACTGATAACTAAATTCTGGAGGACACCTTATGAAGGTAAATTGGTGCGATGGGGAACGGAATTACATGATAGATTTATGCTACACCACTATGTCCGTTCTGACATTCAAGAAGTAATTTTAGATCTTCAATCCTCAGGTTATCCGTTTGAAATGACATGGCTTGATCCATTCTTTGAGTTTCGTTTCCCAATTCTCGGTAAAATAAATATCCAGGACATTGAGATTGAATTACGCATGGCAATTGAACCGTGGCACGTCCTTGGTGAAGAGATGACTCGGACAGGGACATCCCGTTTTGTAGACTCCTCAGTAGAGCGACTGCAAATAAAACTGAGTGGTATGACAGACACTCGCTATGTCGTAACATGTAATGGTCGCCGCCTAATTTTACATAGTACAGGTAAACATGGTGAATATGTGGGAGGAGTTCGGTATCGCGCGTGGCAACCACCGTCAGCATTACATCCGACTATAGGTGTACATTCACCGCTCGTATTCGACATCATTGACACATGGAATGGACGTGCAATCGGTGGTTGTACATATCGAGTGTCACATCCTGGGGGTCGATCCTACGACACATTTCCTGTCAATGCTTATGAAGCTGAAGCGAGACGTGTCAGTAGATTCGCAACAGAAGGTCATACATCCCCTGTTATACATTCACAACCGTCAGGAGATGCAACAGGAACTTTTTTACCTGAAGGCACACCTCATGGGAAAGTAGATATCCCTCCTGAAGAGATTAACTCCGAATATCCATATACACTGGATTTGCGAAGAAATTTGTAATTAGATACTATTGGAATTATGCAACATAATGATCTAACACATTGGAAAAAAATCAATCAGGGCTATTTCAATGCGGTGCTTTCTAACAGTGAACAAACTGATGAAATGTTGAGTAACTCGGGGGAGATTCACCCGCATTGGCAAACGTTCATTCAATCACTAAACACACTCGGTTCGGAAGAAATAGTTTCCCGTCACAAAGATGCAGCACGACTGCTTCGTGAAAATGGTGTTACTTATGTCGTTCATGGTGAACAACAACGGCATCGACCGTGGGAATTAGATATAATACCATTCATTATATCCGAGTCAGACTGGAAATTCATCTCGTCTGGTCTAATACAACGAGCAAATCTCTTAAGTCTGGTATTGAAGGACCTATATGGTGAGAAAAGGTTAATCAAAGACGGGGTAATCCCCCCAGAAGTAATTTATTCCAACACAGGATTCCTGCGACCTTGTCATGATTTGACACCTGAGATTGATAATCCGTTGTTTATGTATGCTGCGGATATTGGTAGGGACTCTTATGGTAGTTTTTGGGTGTTAAGTGATCGGAGTCAAGCACCTTCTGGTGCTGGATTCGCACTTGAAAATCGAACTGTACTTGCACGCACATTACCCAACCTATTCGGTGAAATTGGGGTTCATCGTCTCTCCTCCTATTTTCGTACAATACAGAACCGCATCGCTGAATTAGCACCAAGACAGATAGATAATCCACACGTTGTTGTCTTGACACCTGGTCCCTACAATGAAACCTATTTCGAACATGCTTACTTAGCAAACTATCTTGGCTACACTCTGGTACAAGGAGATGACTTAACAGTTCTGGACGGACGTGTGTGGTTAAAATCGTTGGATGGATTGGTACCCGTTGATGTCATTTTGCGTAGGGTTGACGATCTTTTTTGTGATCCTCTGGAACTACGTCAGGATTCTCGTCTTGGAGTTGCAGGTATGTTAGATGCAATTCGTCAAGGTAACGTGGTTGTTATTAATCCTCCCGGCTGCAGCATCTTAGAGAATCCTGCTTTGCTCCCATTCTTACAGAACATCGCGAACAGATTAATTGGTGAAGATCTACAACTTCCCTCTGTTAAGACATGGTGGTGTGGTAATAACAAACATAGAGAATACGTGCTGAACAACATCAATAAGTTGGTTATCAAACCAATAAATCGTCCAATTGGTGCTAAACCAACTTTTGGATCAGAACTGAGTCAGAATGAACTCAACTCCCTTCGTGAAAAGATCGATGCCAAACCACACCTATATGTTGGACAGGATTACATTAACCTTTCCACAACCCCTACTCTCATTGATGGTAAGTTACTGCCTCGGCGTTCAATTCTTCGCAGTTTTCTATTTGCAGAAAATAGTGGATATACCATGATGCCGGGTGGACTCACTCGTTGTGAAGGTGAACAAGGTGAATTAACTGTTTCAATTCATGATGGTGGTGTTAGTAAAGACACTTGGATACTTGCTTCAGAACAAGAACAACACATCAGTTTATGGCAACACCTCAAAGTAGGACAGAATATATCAGCACATACACAAAGTTTGTCAAGCAGGTCGGCTGAAAATCTCTTCTGGGTGGGTAGATATGCAGAAAGGGCTGAAGGACACGCACGACTTCTTCGCATTACATTGGATAAAATGCAGATGGGTTTAGAAGGTTCATTTTTGGGTAAACCTAATACTACAGATGGATTAAAGGAAATACATCGAGATGAATCATACAACGAATCAGAACTTACATACCTCCAAAGTATACTTCGTACATTAACAGAACTCACTTCATCCAATCCGGTTTATGTAAAAAACGAAAGTCAAGGATTAATAAATCAACTGATGTCTATAATGCTGGATACAAGACACAACGGAAGTCTGGTGTCAACACTCCACTCATTAATGAGTGCTGCTTTTGCAGTACGAGATCGATGGTCTACAGACACATGGCGTGTGATGAACAACATTGAAAATCAATGTGAATTACTTGAAAAAAATATGTCAATCTACGAGCATTCGCAATCACAACAGGTCTCAGGTGAATCTGATGAACGCACTTTACAACATATTCAAACTGAATTAGATCAGCTTATGATTTTTCTTTCAGCCTTAAGTGGTTTAAACGCTGAGAGTATGACACAAACCATAGCTTGGGTTAGTCTTGATATGGGACGTCGTATTGAAAGGGCACTGCTTCTAATTGTGTTATGTCGATCCTGTTTCGTTGCTGTACAAGATGAATGGATTGAACATTTACTTCTTGAATCTATTTTAATTGCATCTGAAAGTTTGATTACCTACCGCGGACGTTATCGTTCTGCTTTACACCTCCCAACTGTCCTTGAGATGCTACTTCTTGATGAAAGCAACCCACGCTCATTGGTATTTCAACTAAAACGTCTTCAACAACAGATATGTGATCTACCACGCGATAGGCTTGGCTATGGACTCAGCGAGGAGGAACAATTAATCTTGGAAGCACTAACTCAGCTGCAACTATCAAATACTTCTCAACTCGCACATCGTTCTGAACAAACTACACAACGTCATGGATTAGAAAAACTGTTAGTTCGTCTTGCACAAATATTGATAGAAATATCTGATGTTCTTACACACACCTATTTCAGCCATGTTCAAGGACAAAAACAGTTGGTTAACACCGATTCTCAAAGTAACATACCACGCGATGAACTATAAAATTACCCACAATACACATTACAGTTATAGTAATCTCGTTAATTTAGGTTACAACGAAGCACGACTTACCCCGCGTAGTTTTGAACGACAAAAATGTAACCATTGTGAATTAACTGTTGAGCCAGATCCCACAAATTACCGTGAACGGGAGGATTTCTTTGGAAATACTGTCAGTTATTTTACAATACAACGTCCACATCAAGAATTAAGTGTGACTGTTACAAGTGATGTTGAAGTCAATACACCTAAACTGAAATGCGATTTAGTTGAGGCAATGGAATGGAGTTATGTTCATGAGCGGTTGCAAAATGATACAGATGAAGAGATTTTGGAAATGAGACAATATATACTCAACTCCCCAATGATTCCAGATCTGTCTGATATACGTATTTATGCAGAGAAATCATTCACCCTTAATCGTCCTTTGCTTGAATCAGTAGTGGATTTGACTGAACGCTTATACAACGAATTCGATTATGATCCAGATTTTACTTCTATTGCTACACCGTTAAAAGAAGTGGTTGAACACCGTCGGGGAGTGTGTCAAGATTTCGCTCATCTCGGTATTGGATGTGTACGTTCAATTGGGTTAGCAGCACGGTATGTTAGTGGATACATTGAAACGGTCACTGATCCTGACAAAGAACAGTTGGTAGGTGCAGGTGCTTCTCATGCATGGTTTTCGGTCTATTTCCCAGATATCGGATGGATAGATTTTGACCCTACAAACAACCAAATTCCATCGGACAGACACATCACGATCGCTTGGGGTAGAGATTACTCAGATGTAACCCCACTCAAAGGTGTTGTCTACGGGAGTGGATCACACGAATTATCTGTTACGGTTGATTGTAGGGCAGTTTAAGTGGTGTGCAGAATAGAAATATAATGAGATTGTATTGAAATTTCATGACTATTCTCTGATATAGAGTGCCCCATCTCTATTTACGCTAACAAGTCGATATCCATCAGTTTCCTTAATTCCACAGAATGCCAATTCCCAAATAAAACCTTCCTGTGAAGGAATAGTGGACATCAAACCCCTCGCGTCAACATTCCAGAGTCGTATTTCAGGATCTCTTCCACCACTGGCAAGGATTTCACCATCTGGTGAGAAAGCCAAAACATAAACCGAATCTGAATGTGCATTAAAACTGGCAAGTAGATGTTGACTTTCAAGTTCCCACAAACGTACTACTGTGTCCGATCCACCACTTGCAAGCAATTTACCATCAGGAGAGTATGACAATGCCAACACCAATCCATCATGTGCAGAAAAGGAGGAAAGCTGCCGCCCTGTTTCTATCTCCCATACCCGAATCTTACCATCCGCACTCCCACTCACAACCATTTTTCCATCAGGAGAGAATGCCAAAGCTCGTATTCTACCCGGATCAGCGGTTGTATTACTCAATAAGCGCGCAGTTTCTTCATTCCATGATGTCAAAGGTACGCCATCAGGAGAAGATGCTAAAGCATTAACAAGATTAGATGATCCACCCGCAAGTGTTGCTATTTCGTTTGAGGTATCTATGTCCCATAGTCGGAGAGTATCATCCTCACTTGCACTTACAAGATTGTGACTGTCATGTGAAAAGGATAATGCTCTGATACGGTCAGAATGACCTGATAAAACAGCTGCTTGTTTTCCAGAATCTAAATCGTAGAGCCAGATTCTATTATCACCACCAGCAGCAAGATGATTACCATTATAAGATAATGTTAGTACGGTAATCTGTTCTCGATTGATTCTATCCTGTAGACTGGATGGTAATTCTGATTGAGTTACTGTATCAAACATTTCTCTTATTTTTTGTGAGGTTAGAAGATTGATTAAGGGTTCTGATAAAAACGTTCTCAAATTCAAATGAACAAATCTATAAAAATTACAGAACAACCCTGATATAGTAGAAGGATAATATTACCTTCTTTTGATTAATGACAGTATATCAGATATATTGCATGAATTCAAATGTTTCTTTGTAACGTCTATACAAAGAAAAATGGATGAAAATCAATTTGAATTTGGCATTTGTTTATGTTAAAATTCAAAATCAGGAGGAAATTATATGAAAGTAGGTATTAGAGACGGGATGTTACCCGTTCCATTTGAAGAATCGTTTAAGCAAGCTAAAGACATCGGTTTTGATGGAATTGAGTTGTGTATGGGAGTAAATTATCGGCAACACACTTTATGGCAAGAAGGCGGAATTGATAAAGTAAATAGTCTTGCTGAAGATGCAGGGATTGAAGTTTCATCACTCTCACCAGGTGGTTTCACAGCATTCTCATTTATGAATCCGATTGATAGTGTTAGGTCCGAAGGAATTGCAAAATTACAATATCTTGCAGAAACATGTCCACAGTTAGGGGCGAATGTCGTTCTTGTCCCATTTTTTGGTAAAGGTGCAATACAGGAAGAACATCTAATAATGCCTCGTTTCATTGACGGCTTTAAGGCTGCTGCTGAAACTGCAGAAAAACACAATTCCTATCTCGCAATAGAATCTACAATAAACGCAGATCAACATCAACAAATCATAGATCAGGTTGGTTCGAAACATGTTGGTGTCTATTACGACATGGGAAATGCTACAAATCTTGGATATGACTCCCCTTCTGAAATTCGTAGTTTGGACAGTTCCATAGTACAGATGCATATTAAAGACACTGGTGGAAATCACGCGGGTGAAGGTGACGTAGACTTCCCTGCGGTCTTCAAGGCTGCACATGCCATAGGTTACGACAGTTGGTTTGTCCTTGAAACACCTGGGAAAGATGACGCAATCGCATCTGCTGCAAAGAACATGAATTTTGTTAGAAACAACTTCTAATCCCATAAATTGTGGTTGTAGGACGTTGACCCATCGTCCTACACAAACAAATATCAAATTAATATACATATCATAGAAAATCAATGAATAAATATAATAGCGTTAGCTTGCATTGTCCGTCTGGAGGATTGGTATGAGCAATCAGAAATTGGTTATTCCACAATCAGAAGCCAAGAAACTACTATCACTCCCAATACGCGAAGCAGAACAACTATTTCAAAGTTATGAAAAAGAAGAACAACTTCAAATAATACGTGCAACACGCAATCCAAAACAACGAGAAGAACTCTATTATCTTGTTCCGGACTGTACTGAATTAATACAGGAAAGTCCCACAGAAGATGTTCTGCAAGTACTAGATACACTCCTCGGAACAGGTCTTGCCTGTGGTCTACTACCTTGTTTATCCAACGAACAATTTGAAGAGATCATGGATATAGCAATTTGGCGTGATGGTAAATTAGATGAGAATTCACTCAGTCTCTGGCTGTTTGAACTAAGTGAATGTGAAAGGGATGACCTTAGTAGATTCCTCGGACAAATCGATCTACGGATTCTTGCTGGACTTCTAAAGAATCGTGTTAAGTTGAAGGGAACACTTGGTGCATTGATGATAGAAGAAGGTATCATTGATCCAAATTCCCCGTCAATTGAATGTAAAGACGATCAAGCAAGAGCAATTCTCAATGCAATATGGGAAGCAGATGATACCTACTTCACACAGTTATTAAAGGAAATGTTCGCAATTGACAAAGAAGGTGATGTAGAAACTGAATTAGTAACTGCCTTGGAAAAAGCAACTGCCGAAAGAGCTGAACGAGTGAAAGCACGCGATAGTAAAGCAGGTATCAAGATTACTGAATCCGATCTGACAGAGCATGTCGATTTAGATGCTCTTGACCTTGCTGAGGAAAAAAAGGAAAATGCAGACAAGTAAATTTTCACTTGTTTCCGGTGCGACTATTGATGGACAATCATTTTTAGCGCGAACTTTGGTGCATGGTGATTCCCTTGGTAGAATTGATCCTGAACTTTTGGAAAATCTTTCTGATGACATTGCAGCACTCGCGCACAAATTGATTACCATGAAGGTCACAGACCTTTCTGATGAAGCAGATCTTCGCGCACAAATTCAAACTGCATTTGCACTTACGAGTCTCGGTTTAGAATATGGTAGTAAAGGCAACTTAGACAAAGCAGTTAGTATCTTAATAGCAAATCCTATTGTCAAATTTTTCCAAATCGGTAATACACTTACAGATAAATTATTAAACAGAGCAAGTTATTTACTCAGTCAGGCGGTGATAGAGCCGCCTGAATCACTTGTGCATATTGATCTTGACAACATCCGAATTTATAATCATGCAGAAGCAGAATTCCTTGATGAAGTATCTAATCACAACACTACTATCACTTCCGCACAAGTAATAATTAAAGAAAAGTATCAACCGCGCACATTCTCACAACTGACGGATATGGAAATTATCCGTCAACAGTTAGATTTCATTGAAGCGCGGTGGGCTTACGTTAAAGCATTACCACTTGATGATCTATTTTCTGTAGATCCCCCATTAAGTATTGCGATTGATCCTATTCAAACATTAACGCTTAGTTTGATGGCAAATTTGACATTGTATTACCAGCCATCACTGCAGTTAGAAAAGGAAACACTTACGGACTTCCGAGACATCATATATGATGAAGATGACGAGGAAATACGTAATGCACCCCGTCAACGTTTGTTAGACTGGATAGAACAATATCTCATACAAGATAACCATTCTGAAGAAACTATATCCTATACTGTTGCTTATTGGGATGCATGTATGCGTGAAATAGTCAATCCCAATCAGGATATTCAGAGATTGTTGTGAAACAATTTTGGATATTATACTACAGTCTATCTCATAAAGCGTTTACCTGACCTCAGGCAGAAAATCTATCTTCATTGTAGGGGCGAGGTTGCCTCGCCCGAAAAAGAAAGAGTGTATCCAAATAAGACAAGGAGACCTCGTCACTACAAGTGATTTATGAGATGCGTTGTAAGTTATCACCCTATGTATCACATTTATATAGTTGTCTTCCCATCCTATAATGATTTCGCATTAAGAAAATTGCATATCTTGTAATTATGTGTTATCATACACTCATTGATTATACCAATATGTAGGAGCATTACGTTGTAATTTCATAGGACAACGTAAAGATATAGATGCAAATAGAAACTGCAACTTTCGGTGCAGGATGTTTTTGGTGTGTTGAAGCAGTTTTTCAACAGTTAAAGGGTGTCCATAAGGTAGTATCGGGTTATACTGGTGGTACAACTGAAAACCCAAACTACCGTGAAGTCTGTACAGGGGAAACCGGTCATGCAGAAGTAATTCAGATTGAATATGAACCTGATGTTATCTCATTCCAAGAACTGTTAGATGTTTTTTGGCATACACACGATCCAACCACTTTAAACCGTCAAGGTAACGATACAGGTACACAGTATCGATCAGCAATTTTCTATCATTCTGAATTACAAAAAAATATAGCAGAAGAATCCAAAACAGAGATGGACAATTCTGGTATATGGGATGATCCGATTGTAACTGAGATTACCGCCATTGGTGTGTTTTATCCTGCTGAAGAATACCACCAGAACTATTTCCAGTTAAATCCAAGCCAACCGTATTGCCAATTTGTAATACACCCAAAGATGAAAAAATTCACAAAAGATTATAAAAACAAATTAAAATCTGAATAGTGTTTTTTGTAAAATACATTGTGTTCATTTGTAATAACTCTTCCTATTACAATACACAGGTTTCAGTTTAATAAGGAGTCAGGATATTGAAGTCGATTATTATATATGTATTGACGGTAACAGCATTATGTTTTTCTGTTATTACTTTTGAAGGAATTTCTCAGGAAACAGAACAACCCATCGCTGTAAGTGTGGAAACACCACGTCGTATCTCAATTGTATCAGAAAAAACCTATAATGGACATTTAGTACCACGTGCTGAAGTAAAGGTTTATGCCAACATTTCTGGAAAATTAGTAAAATTAAATGCTATGCCAGGTCAAACCGTTGCAAAAGGAGATGTACTCGCACAGAGCAGTGCACGTCAAGCGACCATTGATGCAATTAAGGCTGAAGTTGCAGTAAGTGTAGCAAAATCACAACTGACAACAACAGAAGCAAACGCACAGACACGTATTGAAACACAACTGGTGACAGCAAAAGAATCGGTCGCAGATGCTGAGTCAAAATTGGAGGAAACTAAATCACTTGCAGAAATGCGTATACGGAATCAATTGATTCAAGCAGAATCAGCATATAAAGCTGCACAGGCAAACTTTGAACGTGCAAAAGTTAGTTCAAAACAAGGATTGGAACGTGCAAAAACAGAATTTGCAAAAGCAACATCTGACTTTGAACGGGATAAAGAATTACACGAAAAGGAACTAATTAGTGATAGTGCCTATGAAGCTTCTGAAACTCGCTTCAAACTTGTGCAAAGCAGACATGAAGAGGCGGTAGCAGCTGCAACTCAATTTGAGGATGGTACTGCTCAAGTCACTGTAGAAAAAACTAAGGCAGAATTAGGTGTGGCAAGAAAAATTGTTGAAAGCAGAGGCTGGGAACGTGAGATTGCTGCTGCGGAATCAAAAGTAACACAAGCAAAAGCAAACTTGCAAACTGCACAGAAACTTGTTGAAGCAAAGGCATGGGAACGCGAAATAGAAATCGCAAAATCCGCAGTCAGTGAAGCAGATGAACAACTTAAACTTGCACGTGAACAGGTAAACGAAGCTGTGATTACATCTCCAATAGATGGTGTGATCGCACAACGACATCTTGAACTGGGTGATTATGCAAAATCGGCTGCATCTTCTGGTCAACCTGTATATACTGTTGTGGCTATGGATATCCTTAAAGCAGTTTGGAGTGTATCGGTAAGTGATATAAACATTATTAAAGAAGACAATATGGTGCTAATTTCTACTGCATCTGGAATTCAAAATATAATTGGAACAATTGATTTCATCAGTCCGATTGTCAAACAGGGAGAGAATTCAATTACTGTTCATGCAACACTTAATAAACCTTTAAGAAATCAGACAGAGAAAGATACCTCTGTTATAGTGCATAACAAAGCATTAAAACCAGGTATATCCATTACCATATCACTCAAAACTGGTGAAAGGAAAAACGTGCTACTGTTACCACGACGTGCAGTCTTGAATATTCAGCGTGGAATAGGCGACATATTTATAGTAGAAGAAAATGTGGTACGTCAGAAACAGGTGAACGTTGGTGGATTATACGGTGGAGAAATAGAGTTAAGTTCTCAATTAACTCTGTCAACTAACGTAATTGTAGAAAATCAACATTTGCTGTCGGAAGGCACACCTGTGTCAATATCGACTGAATGACAAATGAATTTTGTATCTATTAGTCGCAATTTAATGTTTATCCATCCACAATCATGCAACGATCGATTCACATAATATTCTTTGAACTGAATACCAATGTCATATAAAACTATCCATTGTAATTTCCTCTCATATTTGCTATCATAAGAAAACTAACTACTATATTATTCTAAATACCCTGGATGAAATATGAATACTAATGTAAGCATTATTGATGATGCATTTTATATTAACGGAGAAATAACTTATAAAGGACGCGTCTATAAAGGTAATAAGATTGAGGGTTTGCTTCTCAATAGTAGAATGGTACAAGGTATTTTTGATGATCGCAATCCTGATACGGTTCATCGTTGGGAATATCCTGACACAGGAAAATGGGATGCGGAACGTAATACTCGTGAATTTTTATCAGCTATGCCAGCATGGAAAACACACGGTATTTTGGCTTTTACCATAAACCTTCAAGGTGGGAGTCCTGAAGGGTATTCAAAAGCACAACCTTGGCATAATTCAGGAATTGAATCCGATGGAAGTCTCAACCCAGATTACCTTTCTCGTCTGAAACGTATTATAGATTTTGCTGATGAACTTGGTATGGTAGTCATACTCGGTTATTTCTACTTCGGACAAGACCATCGACTCAATGATGAAAATGCCGTTATACAGGCAACAGACAACGCAACCAAATGGTTATTTGATAACGGATATACTAATGTTATAGTTGAAGTTAACAACGAATGTAATGTTAGATATTCACATGATATTTTGAAACCAGATAGAGTTCATGAACTAATTGAACGTGTGAAATCTAAATCACGTAATGATAGAAGATATCTTGTTGGAACAAGTTATGGCGGTGGTAGAGTACCACTTGAAAATGTCGTACGGGCATCCGATTTTTTACTCGTGCATGGTAATGGGGTAGGTGATCCGAATCGTATTCTTGAAATGGTTCAACAAACACGACACGTTCCTGGTTATCGTCCTATGCCAATTCTATTCAACGAGGACGATCATTTCGATTTTGATAAACCACTTAATAACTGTATCGCGGCAATTAGTCAATACGCTTCATGGGGTTACTTTGATCCAGGTGAAAACGACTACCATCACGGGTATCAATCTGTTCCTGTTCAATGGCAAATCAATACACCACGAAAACGCGCTTTCTTTCAGTATATTCGCGATATAACAGGATACAATCCATAGAAAGGAAGAGTGAATATGTCTGAAATTCCATTTTATTATTTTCCCATTGCAATAGCAGTCATAATTATGTTTGCAACCAGTTTCCGAATTCTGAAAGAATACGAACGGGCTGTTATTTTTCGGTTAGGACGTTTCATAGGAACACGTGGTCCTGGACTCGTAATTATGATACCGTTCTGGATAGAAAGAATGCAAAGAGTTAGTCTACGGGTAATCGTTAACGATGTTACACCACAAGATGTGATTACAAAGGACAATGTCTCTGTCAGTGTAAATGCTGTTTTGACATTTCGGGTAGCAGAACCAGAAAAAGCAGTTATTGAGGTAGAAGAATTCGGCTTTGCTATATCACAAATCGCACAAACCACACTACGTAGTGTACTCGGGCGCGCAGAACTTGACGATTTGCTATCTGAACGAGAAAAACTCAATCAGGATTTAGAGGAAATCATTAAAAAACAGTGTGAACCGTGGGGGATTGAAGTTCATGCGATGGAAATTAAGCACGTTGACCTACCTGTAGAAATGCAGCGGGCAATGGCAAAACAGGCAGAGGCGGAACGTGAACGGAGAGCTAAAGTAGTTCATGCTGAAGGAGAATTTGAATCGGCGGAAGTATTAACTGACGCAGCTAAAATCCTAAGTGAAACGCCAACTGCAGTACAACTTCGGTTTCTTCAAGCTTTGGTAGAGGTAAGTGCTGAGAAAAATTCAACCGTCATCTTCCCAATTCCAATCGATCTTCTCAGTCCGTTTATAAATAAGCAGTCGGATAAAGCTGAGTAACGTGACTTAAGTAGAATTACCAATCCTCATCAAGGAATGGCGTACTGGGATAACTGTAGACATTTCCTTCAAAGTTACGTAGCTGAATTTCATCGTCATCAAAAGCCACAATTGGATCTGGTATTAAAGCGATTTTCCCTCCACCACCTGGTGCGTCAATCACATAATGTGGAACACCAAGACCTGAAATATGTCCGCGTAATGCTGCGACAATGTTTAGTCCAGTTTCCACTGCAGTTCTAAAATGATCAGTTCCAACGACAAGATCCGCTTGATATATATAATACGGTTTGACACGAATTCGTAGTAATCCCTTCATCAGTTCAACCATAACAGCTGGATCGTCATTTACACCTTTGAGTAAAACAGCTTGATTACCAAGTGGTATTCCGGCATCTGCTAACATTCCACAAGCTTTTTCTGTTTCAGGAGTTATCTCGCGAGGATGATTGAAGTGCGTATTAATATAAAATGGATGGTAACGTTTTAATATTTCACATAACTCTGGAGTAATTCGTTGGGGTAATGTGACTGGAACGCGTGAACCGATACGGATTATTTCAAGATGCTCAATTGCCCGAAGACCACCTACAATCATCTCAATCTTTTTATCGGTCAACATTAATGGGTCACCACCAGAGATAATTACATCACGAATCTCTGGATGATCTTGAATATATGCGAGTCCTCTTTCTATATTGTCTTCAGATATTGAATGTGGATCACCAACTTTCCGTTTACGAGTACAAAAACGACAATATATTGGACACATGTAATTAACATAGAAGAGTGCTCTGTCCGGATACCTATGTGTTACATTTGGCACTTCACTGTCATCTTCTTCATGGAGCGGATCCTCTACACCAGTACTGATTAACTCGCGAGGATCAGGAACTACCTGTTTCCAGATCGGATCCCCAGGTTTCTCAATCAGACTTAAATAATATGGATTGATACGAATTGGAAATTCTTTGTGAATGCGCCGCATCTCCTCTATGTCTACATTAAATACAGAGGCGAGTTTTTCAGGTGTATTGACAGTATCCCTAACAAGTTGTTTCCATTCTTCCATAAATTGATTCCCTTTAATGTGTGTTCAGATATATAAATCAGTTACGGATATCCTCGAAGTTGTGCGTAACCTCGCTCATAATGTCACCTTCACGAAGTTGATCTACCACATCTATTCCCTCAATGACACGTCCGAATGTGGTGTAACTTCCGTTTAGATGAGCATATCCGCTTGTATCTTCGTTAAGACAGATGTAGAATTGACTTCCAGCAGAATCTGGGGAGGGTTTTCTTGCCATTGCAAGGACACCTTTTTCATGAGCAGGCATCTTCTTGCGAAGCGTAGCGTTTTTAAATTCACCTGGGATTGTCCATCCAGGTCCACCTGTTCCTGTACCATCTGGATCTCCACCTTGAATAACGAAATCTTTTACATATCTGTGGAATGATAAACCGTCATAAAATCCAGACTCAACTAATTTCACAAAATTTGCTACGGTTTTTGGCGCACATTCTGGATAAAGTTCTATGATGATGTTTCCTTTATCTGTTTTAAGCGTTACAATTGACAACTGATTATTTGTACTTGAAATGGCTGCGTTTAATAACGAATAAAATAAACTTAATTGCATTATACCTCACTAAAATTCTATTATTGTAACATTTAAAAAAATAAAAATTGCTGTAGATATAAATATTATATTGATAGAAATACAGATATTAATCTGGAAAATTTACTTGAGTACATCCATATCCACTTGAAACATGATACATAAATTTCTACCTGAAGTCAAGTGAAATATCCTCAGTTGGTGAAGCAATAATTAACTATCATTAACTTATTTTATAAGGGATATACCTAATGGTAGGTAGGTAGAACTCGACTTTATAGCAATAATTCTACTGTAGGCTCAACTTGTGGGGTAGCGTCAAGTAGGTTGCACCCAACATAAGAAGTATCCATTTATTTTATTGCTTCAAAATATAAAAATAGAAGATATTTACTCAGTAATCTTGACATTGTATGGTTTAATATGTTACCCTAATATTAAGAATGAGGTGAATGCCGTGCTAAAAATTCCTACCGAAAATCAGAAGGAACGAGAACTCGTTTCTACATTAAAGCTGCTGTCACCAGGGACATACCTACGTGAAGGTATTGACTTAATTATCCAGTCCAATACAGGTGGTTTAATAGTTGTTGGTGATACTCCAGAAATATTAAATTTGACTGAGGGTGGTTTTAGGATAAATTGTCCTTACACGCCTACGCGTCTCTCTGAATTAGCAAAAATGGATGGGGCTATCATTCTTTCATCAGACCTGAAAAGAATCGTCCGTGCAAATGTGACTCTACAGTTAAACACATCTATATTTTCTAATGAAACTGGATTACGACATCGCGCAGCAGAAAAATTTTCAAAGGATACAGGGCACATTGTACTTGCAGTGTCAAGAAGACGCAACACATTGACACTTTACTCAGCAGAACAACATTATCTCTTCCGTGAACGACCGATTCTGATATCAGGGGCAAACCAAACTATGCTCGCGTTGACACAATACGCAAAATATATGCAAAATGCAATTGCCTCTCTAAACTGGGCAGAGTTAAGTGGAACAACTACACTTACAAACATAATTAATACTATTCAAGTGTGTGAAAGAGTACGTCGGACAGAATATGAACTAAATAGATACAGAATTGAATTAGGAACAGAAGCACAATCACTTCAACTCACTCCTCCTGATTTATCAGTAGAAATTGAAAGTGCATTACTCATCATTAAGGACTATTATAGGGACGAAGAATTGCATGAAAATCAAGTCTTTGAAGAAATATTTGAACTAAATGCGGATGACCTATCAGAGGAGAGCAATATCAGTACTGCCCTTGGATACCCATCTAATATTAACAATTTTGATGAAATATTAGTTCCACGTGGATATAGGATGTTAAGCCAAATTCCACGTATCCCAATGGATATTGTTGAAAATATAGTTGAAAGATTGAAAACATTAGATGTAATTATAACTTCCTCCATTGAGACATTAAAAGAGATTAAAGATGTAGGAAAAACACGAGCAACAGTAATTAAGGAAGCATTGGTTCAAATGAAAACGGGAACAACACAACCTCAAGTTTTTGCACTTCCGATATATGATTGGGAATAAAGGCTTAACTTCAACAAAAATTAAACACAAATGTGATAAGGAGTCTTGTAATGATACGATTCGGTGTTTTAATCAATTGGATAAATAACGTAAAGCGAGATAAGGTATACCATTCTATCTTTGTATATGGTATCTTTTTTAGTGTCATATTTCTTGCTGCCTGTAGCGGAAAACTGGGTTCAATTCAACAAGGTGACGTTGATACACATATTCAACAAGCAGAACAAGCAATAGGATTAGCTCATGATGCAAATGCACCTTCACTTGCATTTAAGGAATTCGAACAAGCCGAAACCTATCTTGAGATGGCAAAAGAAGCACTCGCAAACAATAATGGGTTAGATGCCATTACTTACGCAAATAAAGCTATATCGCATGCAATAATTGCACAACGAATAGCAATTCAAAACTCAGTCAGTGCTGGATATAATACTACAATCTTTGAAAAAGATGTACTCATAACTGAACTTCGTAAAAGCATGAAAGTACAAGAACAAAAAATGAGTGACTTAAAAACAAATATTAATGAGTTTGTTGAAACTGAAAAGCAACTACAAACCAATATACGCATCCTTGAGAATAAGAACCAAGAACTTACCGATGATAGAAGAACTCATCAGGAAAAAGTTGCAGAACTGAATGCAACTTTAAAGTCTATTCAAGCGAGAATTGACAAATCTGAAGCAGATGTCAAAAGTTATGGCACGCAAGTAAAAAACCTATCACGCAAACTTGAGGTAGCTGATACTATTGCTAATTCCGCGAATAAGCAAAAACGGGCAGCTATCGCAGAAAGTGAATTATTAAAGAAACAGATGCGTGAACAGGCAAAGATATATACAGATAAACTTACAGAAGCTGCAAAAAAGAATATTGCCACTGAACACGCTGAATATTTACGTAAAGCCAAAGCGGAAGCACGGGCTTATGAGAAACAACTGCATAGTAATGAACCAAAACGAACAGGAAGAACGTCTCTTTCAACACAGCAAATTAATGCTGGAAAAGCAGTCCTAAGTAATTGGGAAAATGCATGGAATAGTAAGAACCTTAATGCTCATCTGGAATTTTACATACCAGATATTACTGCAACAAAAATAGTTACTCGTGAAAGCAAAGAGAATCAAAGCAATATCAATCGAAGTGAAATTGAATCTTCACTAAGAGAGATGAATACGCAATCTTGGAACAAATTTCAATCAGGTTTTGAGGTAGAACAAGAGAGTGTCATCGGATTATTAAAATATAGACGTTTAGTTTCTCCCGCACAGACGGAAGATGACACTGAATTATACGATATGTGGTTCCGTGAAATATGGGCACATCAGGTTCAAGGTAAATGGAAAATATATCGCGAAATTTGGCAAATCTATGAAAATGTCCCAAAATTTTAAGGAGTAAGTAGATGAACGACTTTCAAAACACTACAAAAACCACACTATCAACAATTATAAAGTGGGGTACAATCCCATTAATACTTGTCACCTTAATAGTAATTGGTATCTTACTTACCAGTTCAAGTGAAACATCTTCCGGTTTTTTAGCTAAATGGAAAAATGCAATGGAATCAGGAAGTATTGAGGCTTACGATACTTTATGGGATAATAATGCTCGCGGTCAACTTAATTCAGGATATCAACACACCGCTGAACTTTTTGCTGAAAGATTCGTGATAGAGGTTAATATTTCTAATGCTGTTGATAGAACACGAACAGTTGCTCAATACCCAAATTATTTGCAGATTGAAGAAATACCAATACTGGTCCATGCAATCGGAGAACCAATTCTTCAGTCAAGAACGCTAACAATTGCAAAAAAAGGGTTTTTTCGTAAACATTGGAAACTTGTCAGAGATGAGGTAATTAGTGAAGAGATCGGATCCGATTTGACTGCTTTTGAGGCAACCAGATCAGTTGGTAAACCACCTCAAAACAATAGTCCCGTTGCACCTTTAGTCATGGAATGGAAAGAAGCACTTGAATCACAGAATAATAAAAAGTATTCCTCACTCTGGGATAAATCCGCACGGAAGAAACGACAGAATAATTATCAACTTGCTCTTGCACAATTGTCAGAAACATCAAAAGTTGACTTAAGTCTTGCTACCTATTCTCCTATTGCTAACTCAAAAACAAAACATGTGGTAGAAAACATTAGTGTAACTACATATAATGCTGGGACTCCTATTGTACCGCATACACGAAGATTATCCGTTGAAAAAAAAGGGTTTTTTGTCCGACGTTGGAAATTAATCAATGATGAAGTAGTAGGAGATTACCTTTCTGAGCAACCTATACCACAACAGCAACAACCAGAGATGGATTCTATAGAAGAAGAAACCGAATCTGGAATCTATAGTGGTGACGCACCGATTGATACACAACTCAAGGTAGGTCAAGTTCTCGGAAAATGGCAGAAAGCATGGGAGGACAAAGACCTTGATACATATATGTCAATCTACTCTGATAGAGCATTAATAACTCGCGTCTCTGTTCGAAATGGTAAGGAAATCCCCTCTTATCTCACAAAAAATCAACTACGTGAAAAAATGAAAAGACTAAACGTGCATTACTCTAATATTCAGGTCAAGATATCCAATCTGGTTGTAAATGGAGACAGAGCAGTCGCTGATCTTGAATTCCTACAAGAATTCAAGGGAACACCCGCATCAGGTTCACGACCAGCATATTCTGATTTAGGACTTAAACAATTGGATTTAATGATTGATCCTTCTGATGGATATTGGAAGATTTACGGTGAGACATGGAGTCGTTACGAAGAGGTACCAAAGTTTCCTAAAAACTAACCTGGACTTATACACAATTATCCAGCTGGAACACTCAAAATAGTTACTATCATTCTCATTGATAGTAATATCTACACAAGATGCCAACTGAGTTTAGAACTAAACGTAAAATTGAGTTCTCTGATACTGATATGGCAGGAATCGTCCATTTTTCAAGGTTTTTTATCTTTATGGAAACCGCTGAACACGAATTCCTACGGAGTTTAGGAACAAGTGTGGCAACAGAATGGGATGGAAACAAAATCGGTTGGCCTCGACTTGCTGCATCATGTGAATATCTTAGTCCTCTGAGATTTGAAGATGAAGTAGACATCCGTCTTTGTGTAACCAACAAAGGAACAAAATCTCTTACATATCAATTCTACTTTACGCTTGATGGTAAGGATATCGCACGCGGACAACTTACTACTGTTTGCTGCATTACTAATCCAGACGAAAAGTTACAAGCAATTCCAATCCCTGAGTTCATCTCCTCTCAAATCTCTATAACCTAATATATCAGTCCAATATACTTACATATTTGAGGAAGTAATGAAAAATATACTCAACATTACTGATGCAGAAATTGTTCGAATTGAAGGCGAAGCACCGCGAACGTTGTATACACTTATTCAACCAAATATACAGAATACAGAACGTTTTTCAATGGGGTTAGAAGAAATTGATCCCAATAGTGAAATTCCAATGCATTCACATAGTGAGGAAGAAGAGATAATATTTGTGTTTGCAGGAAGAGGAAAGGCGTATGTTGGTGGCGAGGAGTCAGAAGTGAAAAAAGGAACAGTAATCTATATACCACCAAATGTGGATCATCGATTTGTCAACACAAGTGACGTACCTTTATGGATTACTTGGACGCTTTCACCACCCGGTTTTGAAAAAAAGATTCGTAAAATAGCTGATGGTACTGCAGGAATGGAAATATATAGCGAATCATAATCAAGACGTTCAAGAGCTACTTACAGATGATGGTGCAACGTCATAATGTGAAAATTCCAATGTAAAAGCACCTCGTCCTTGTGTCATGGAACGTAGTTGTGTTGTGTATTGAAAGGTCTCTGCTAAAGGTATAATGGCATTAATAATGTTAGTCATATCTTGAGAATCTGTCTCGTTGATTTGAGCACGACGGGCGTTTAAGTCTCCAATAACTTTCCCTACATGTTCATCTGGAACTGTAATATGTATGTTCATGATCGGTTCAAGTAGTAATGGCTTTGCATTCCTTACTGCTTTCTCAAATGCAACTACAGCTGCCGCCTCATACGCAGTCTCTGATGAATCGGTTGGATGCGTTGAACCACCTGTGACGGTAACCTTTATATCCTGTAAGGCATACCCCATAAGAGCACCATTACCCATAGCACCTTCAAGTGCGGTCTCAATTGATGGTATAAATTGTCGTGGTATTTTAGTTTCATCAGATCTATCCTCAAACTCAAAACCCTTATCTCTTTCTAAAGGTTCTACACGAAGCGCAACATCACCGTAAATCCCTTCTTCGTCTGTTTTATGGATATGTGTTCCGCGTCCTTCTGCAGCTGTGCTGATTGTCTCACGATATGCTACCTGTAACTGATGGACACGCGCATTCACACCAAACTCACGAATCATTCTGTCTGTGAGTATTTCTAAGTGAAGTTCCCCCATACCAGAGATAATCCGTTGTCCAGTTTCTTTATCAATATCAACAGTAAATGTCGGATCTTCATCCATAAGTTTTTCCAGCGTTTCTTCCAAGGCATCTGTGTCACTTGCACGTTCAGGTTCAATTGCAACGGAGATAACTGGTGGTGGAAATTCTATGGACTCAAGTAATAAAGGATGTTGTATATCACTCAATGTATGTCCAGTTTTGGTCGTACGCATGCCGACGAGTGCCACGATATCACCTGCATAAGCTGCATCACAACTTGCTTCTTTATTCGCATGCATCTGTAAAATCCTGTTCACACGTTCACGTTTTTCTGTTGCTACATTATAGACGACTTCTCCACGTTTGAGTGTGCCAGAATAGACGCGGCAATAGACCAACTTATCCACAGTGTCATGACTTGCTACTTTAAAGGCTAAGGCAGAAAACGGTTCAGTGTCATTCGCATTTCGTATGACTGTTTCCGTACTTTGTAAATTCGATTTTTTGGATGATTTACCTTTCGCTGGTTTAGATATTTCACCTTCTATCGGAGGAACATCAACAGGAGAGGGGAGAAAATCAATCACGGCATCCAGCAGAGGTTGCACGCCTTGATTCTTTAATGAACTACCACATAATACAGGAATAAAACTACCTTTTAACGTTGCTCCTCTAATACCTGCCACTAACTCATCGACTGAGATATCTTTTCCTTCAAGATATTTTTCAAGCAGGTCATCATCTTCAGCTGCGACATTCTCCAATAGTGATTCACGGGCAGAATTTGCTTTATCTTCCATTTCAGGAGGAATATCTGCTTCTTGAAATGTTTTACCTTGATCAGATTCATTCCAATAAAGTGCTTTCATACCCATCAGATCAACAATTCCGCTAAATTCTCGACCTTCGCCGATTGGTAATTGTAATGGGACGGGGTTTGTGTCAAACCTATCTGTCATCATCTCAAGTACACGACCAAAATTTGCTCCGACTCGATCCATCTTATTTACGAAAGCAATACGGGGTATCTGATACTTTTCTGCTTGATTCCATACCGTTTCAGATTGTGGTTCCACACCACCAACAGCACAAAATAGGGCAATAACTCCATCCAATACTCGTAAGGAACGTTCAACTTCAACGGTAAAATCAACGTGTCCGGGTGTATCTATCAGATGAAAGGCATGGTCACGCCAGAAGCAGGTGGTAGCAGCCGCAGTTATCGTTACACCACGTTCGCGTTCCTGAACCATCCAATCCATTTCTGCTGTCCCATCATCTACAGTTCCGATTTTATGTTTCTTACCTGTATAAAATAGGATTCGTTCGGTTGTGGTTGTTTTACCTGCGTCAATGTGCGCTGCTATACCAATATTACGCACCTTTTCAATCGGGTATTCGCGTGCCATCTGTTTCCTTAAATTATCTGTGAGAATCTAATTATCAGTATTCCACTGAAGAACAACACCCAGCAGTCCAGGATTCCACTCCATCAATAGTTGATATGCCTTTGGTGCTTCATTTCCAAGGACTCTATGACTTATCATAGGGACAACGTTAAACCTATTTTGTGTTATAAGTGATAACATCAAACGACTGTCATCTTCACTTGTCCAGAAATTTGCTGAGGACTCTTGGCGCGGTCTAATGGAATTATGTGCCCCGTAGATAATCAGACCTTTCTTGTGAACATCTCGATAGAAATTAACCTTTGGAGTCTCACCTCGTGTACTTGCTAATAACACTACTCGTGCACCCCAACCTGCTACAACCAAAGCAGTGCTAATTGCATCTGGATGACCTGTTGCCTCAATAACAACGACTGGTCCTTTACCCATAGTTGCTTCTGACAATCTCTCAGAAAAATCCTTATCTTCAGGATTGAGAGTATAGTCCGCCCCTACTTCTGTAGATAGTTCAAGTCGACTGTCAGTCAAATCAGCAGCAATAACTGGAACCGCCCCACTAAGTCTGGCAAGTTGCAACGCAAGTAATCCAATAAGTCCTTGTCCTATCACTAAGGTTGCTTCTCCCAATTCAATACTTGCCTTACGCACCCCTTGTAGTGCAATTGCACCGAGGTTAAAGAAAACAGCTTCTTCAGCAGCTACTTCCGAGGAATTGACCTTTAGTAAGCGACTTCCTGTAACAACATAATGACTTGTATGTCCATGTGTTGTAGCAACACGATCACCTACTTTATACCCACTAACATCTTTACCCACTTCCACAACCTTCCCAATATTACTATATCCAGGTCTTGAAGGATACCTACCTTGTGCATTCGGTAATCCCAATAAAAAAGCTCGTTCAGTCCCAGGACTAATAAGGGTGCATTCTGTTGCTACCAAAACTTCGTCAGGTTTGATAGTAGGTATATCAAATTCCTCGATCTCAACTGTAGCACGACTTGGCCATATTACCCGTTGACCTTTCATGAAATCCAACCTCTAAAAAAAGGATAATCGTTTATGAAGTATATCACCAACGTTTCGGGCAGGAAGCCCAAGTTTTTAAGCTTGGGAGGAATGCCCGCTCCTATATTTCCCTTGAAAAAATATGTCAAATTTGATAGACTACTTATAGTATATGGTTGACCTGTTCATGACGCACTCGGTATAAATAGTGTGTTCCATCTTCGCCTGACTGGTGCGAAGTTCAAATAACTCGCAGTTTCAAACACCTTCCAAAAGGGACCCGCAGAGTGGGAAGTAAACTCGTTGCTCTCAAAACACTGTATGCTAAAAGTAAATCCAACAC
>JAJDWI010000062.1 GCA_022825665.1 Candidatus Poribacteria bacterium | reverse complement strand
TGTATGCCGATGTTCCTTTGCAAAAGGTAGTCCTTCCTCCTGGACAACGGAATATATACCCACTAACTCCCAATCCTGGAAATCTTGGTTCAGATAACATATATGTCGGAGGTTGCTTTGCTCGCTTCGGTTTACAGGACTGTATGTGAGGATGCGGGCGAGGAAACCTCGCCCCTACGAGCGCGTTTTCTCCTTAAATTGACGCTTATGGTTCGGTTAGGAAACCGAACCTACCGTTGGGTGTGAATAATTATGGTTTTACTATAAAATTCGTAAATATAGTGTATTTTCGCAAATAATGTGATTTAGGATATAATAATTATTAGATTCAATAACATTTATTGTATGTTAGCAGCAAGCATTGAACTTACTGTGGGAGATCAATAACCTTCCCAGTTGCAGCAGAACGGTAGCCAGCACATATAATCTCCACAGAGTGTGCAGCAAATTCAGCATTCATCTCACTTTCTACTTCATTTTCAATACAATCAATAAATGCACTAAATTCTCGTTGTCCATCATTCCCACTATTCACATCTATCCAATGTTGTTTGGGTGTCATCCCTATTTCTGATTGTGTGCTGCTCCACATTCCCATAGGATCTAACGGATGAGGTGTTGGTGGTTCAAATGACGGTTCTGCAGCGAATACCTCAAGTCTGTTAGCAGAAGCATCAAAGGTCAAAGTTGCATCAGTACCAATGAGATGTACTTTTCGCACACCACCTTGTGCGTGACTTTTCCAACCGTAACGTCCTGCAGCAATCGTTGCAGTAATATCGTCTTCTAATGTAAGAACTAAAGCACCAAAATCTTCTACATCGCAACTGTGATGTTCTTTGAAGAAGTAATTTGCTGTTCCGCCAAATACACGTTCTACACGTTTACCTGTAAGCCAGTTCACCATTGACACAGCATAAACACCGATGTCAAACATCTCAGGTTTTGCTTCAACAAAACTATACCTTGCTAATGTCGGTTTCTGTGTACGTTTTTTACCGACAGGTGCACTTCCCGGATGTCCCTTTGCAAACATTACATCACAGTGTATAGCCTTAAGTTCACCAAGACATCCGCTTTCCGATGCATTTTTAACTGTACGTGCCCACGAACTGTGTATGTTGCTAAACATCTGTGTTCGCACCCCACTTTTTGCAACAGCATCAACAATTAACTTAGCATCTTCAGCATTGAGTGCCATAGGCTTATCAAGATATACGTGCTTTCCAGCTTCAGCACACTTAGCACCGACACGTCCACGTCGTTCTACATCGGTACATAAACTTACAATATGTACATCATCTCTGGCTAATGTTACATCAAGGTCAGATATATATGGTAAATTCAACGATTCTGCAAGGGAACGGGCAAGTTGAATACGTTCCGTAGGTGCATCTAATTCATCAGCAAATCCAATGAGTTTACAACGTGGATCATTGGCAAAAAGTGGAGCATAGTTTTCTTGATGTGTACGGTATCCTCCGAGTAGTAGCACGCCATATTTTTTTTTATTTTCCATTTTTATCCCTCCACCGAAATTGGTTGACCGGTAGAAAGTGCCTCAGCAAGGACATCTGAAAGTTCTCCAGACGATGTAAATTCAGGTGGAGTTCCACTCAGATAATGTCTGCCAATTGGCGTTTCGTGATAAATAACACCCTTGTTACCTACCAACGTGAGATCAATCGCTGTTTCTGAATCAACCCGATTGACACTTAACACCGCCATTTGTCCACCATCATATTGCACCATGACCGTAATCTGAGTTGTATTCGCATCCCCTTGTGCATAAACACATTGTGGTTTAGATGGTATCCATCCATTTGAAAGGGATACCATCTCAGCAGCAGGATGCAACAGGTTGATTGTTTCATTTACGACGTGTAGCACACACCGTAAAAACACTGGACTCCCAATCCGATCCTTCTCTATTACTGAATCTACGGACTTTTTTACCAATTCCATTTAGTCTCCTTTCTACTTCTGCGTCAGAATATGTTTGACGGATCTGTATCTATATGCTATATTCTACACAATTGTTCTGTCAGTAATTAGAACTAAATAATCTGAAATCCTATATTAAATCAATACTTTTGGAGGACAACTATGCCAATAAAAACACTTCAAGAACTTGTCGCTGAGGCAAAAGCCAATGTCGGACATATTTCACCGGACGAACTCATGGAAGCAGGTGATTCTGTTATTTTATTAGATGTCCGTGACGAACCAGACTACGATGAAGAACATTTACCGAATGCCGTTTCTCTCCCACGTGGATACATTGAACTTGATATTGATGAGACCGTCACAGATGAAAACATACATATTGTTACCTATTGTGGTGGTGGAACACGTGCGACACTATCGGCACATACATTAAGAAATATGGGTTATGAAAATGTTTCAGTTTTGACAGGTGGTTTTCGAGGTTGGAAAGCTGCTGATCTACCAACCGAAAAAGCTGATGATTAATTCTCACAATAGCAAATTAGCATTAATTGGAGCACATGTCAATATTTGAATTCCTATGTCTTATGGATAATGCATTTCAGAAATGCAATCGTCCATTCATCATATAGAAGGAAAATTAATGGAGAAAAGTATGAAACATTTTTCTGTTTTTAGTTTAGGTTTAAAGAAACATCAAATGTTATTCTTTATTATAGGAATTGCACTAATTGTTGGTTGTGATGGAGGAAAGGAACAGCTGAACGTCTTTACATGGTCAGGATATGTCAGTGATGATATTCGTAAGGGATTTGAAACAGAATACGGGGTGAATGTTATTGTTGACACATACGCTAACAACGAAGACCTACTCGCAAAACTTCAAGCAGGGGCAACAGGTTACGATATTATTATGCCATCTGACTATATGGTATCTATTATGATTAAGGAAAATCTGTTAGCGGAATTGAATCGTGATAATATACCAAACCTGCAAAACATCAATTCCCTATTTCTTAATAAATACTTTGATCCTAATAATACCTATTCCGTTCCATATACCTTTGGCACCGCCGGTATTGCATACGATTCATCTGTAGTTAATCCCGCACCTGATAGTTGGTCTGTGTTTTGGGATGAAAAATATAAAAACCAATTCAGTATGCTTGATGACCAACGTGAAACACTCGGTGCCACGTTAAAATTACTTGGATATAGTCTCAATACAAATGATCCTGAGGAATTAGAACAGGCAAAGAATAAGTTAATTGCACAAAGACCGCTCGTAAAGCAGTATAAAAGTGAAGCGGAAGAACTTCTCATCGCAGGAGATGTCGTAATGGCACACTGCTGGAGTGGTGATGCATTCCGTGCTGCTGATGTGCGTCCTTCCATCCGTTATGTTATCCCAAAAGAGGGATCAAGCCAGTTTATTGATACTGTGTGTATACCAAAATCTGCTCCACACAAGGACCTTGCTGAAAAGTTTATCAATTACCTATTGCGACCTGAAGTCAATGCTAAAATTACAGAGTTTACCAAATATGGCACATGTGTTCCTGATGCTAAGAATCACTTACCAGAGGAACTGCAAAAGCACGAATTCATCTATCCACCTGCCGAGATTATGGAATCACTTGAATGGTTGATTGACCAAGGTGATTTTACAAAACAATACAGTCGTGCATGGGATGAAGTCAAAGCCAAATAATGCAATATCAGATAACCTTGATTGCCAAACTAAATTGACTGTTGTATCTTCATCTATATTCATTCCCTTAATCAACACCCAACAAATTGACCACACATTTCTTTAAATTACACCATTTCGATTAACAAGGCATCATTTATCTGTTGATTTCCTGTAAGAGCGTCCGGGAGATCGCTCCTACAAGTGTCTTTGGTCGCGATTGATAGGTTTTGGTTGCGATTCGGAGATCGCTCCTACAAGTAAGTGTATCGTTATACCAATTCTAATAATTATTATCTCATTACTGGATTCAACCATTGTTGTTTTCTGACCACTGAAAACTGAAACATATATCAAATATATTGGATATATATTGTTATCAAACTCAATAACACTACACAACCAAACGACCATCAAGTATAATATAACCCAACATTCAACACACAACTTACAAAATCGAGGAACGCAATGACAATCAGCTAAATCCAAAAACGAAATCTTCAAATAAATTACATAATACTTCTGCAATGCGATGATAACATAACAAATACAAAAACCGAAAAAACGGATAAAAAAACTTGCTTTTAGTTGTTTTTTTTTAATTCCCGTGAATAAAAAAACAGACTTAAACCCTTATCACTACAGGATTGAGGACACTTAGCCAAAATTATAAAAAAAACAACTAAAAAACAACTAAAAACAACTAAAAACAACTAAATGAGGATTAAGTTATAAAATTTATTGCCATTTGAAACAGCCCAGAGGGGCGAAATGTGTATAAATTCTAACTTGTCTGGATGTTAGACGTTTTCACAACATCCTACGAGAAGTTTCAAAACTGTCCAAACTATAGTATATTTTAGGAGAAATGTCATGAAAATCAGACAAACTTTAGTCTTCATGTTTAAAAACCCTGCCCCCATTTTGCTATACTTTTTTCTTTGTTGGATACTGTTCTCTGCATTAGTTACAATATCAGATGATCCGTTTCAATATGGTACATTGCCAGAGGCTGCGGATGAAGTCAAAGAAGTGGGCAAAAATCTGCCTTGGTCATTATGGAAACTGTGTACCGCATTAACCCTCATGATTGAGGAAATTGCAACAGATATGTCGTATGAAGGTATTTGGTTCATGATTATTCCCGCACTTTTTATAGGCTATCTTGAGGCGAGAGGGAATCTAAAAGGGGTTGAGAATAAGAGAAAAGAGTTGATGATATTGCATAGTAGCATAAGTAAAGATTTTATTGAGGGTCAATCTGATGTAATGCAACAGAATACTGAAAATGGTCAAGATACATCAATTCCTTGGGATAGTAGCGATACAGTTCAATCCAATTTCTATTTCATGAAGCAGCTTCTCTATCATTTCATATTCTGGATCGCTGTGTCTGCGATCCTTACAATTGTCATGTATCTAACCGTTGGTAAAGGTGAATCTATACAACTTTTCATTAAGTATTTTGAAGGACTTTTGATACCATCTGCTGTTCTATCACTCCTATCAAGTTACCGTTCATCGCGAGGGTATGTAAAAGGGATTAATGCAAAACATAAGGAATGGACAGACTGGTATAACCGTCAAAAAGAGCTAATTGCTGCTGGAGATAATTTAGAAGAACTGCCTCTTTCTGTAAATTATATGCCTAATTCTAAATATAAGACTTTTATAGATACAGTTGTTTTCATGTTACGAAACCCAAGTCACTTGCTCATTCATTTTACAGCTTGGATAATTGCAGGTTTATTAATTCTGCTTGTTTCAATTGGAATATATGAAGGTTTATCTCCATTTCCTGCGATAAATGATATTATTTGGATACTTCTTGTATTTTGTTCTGTTCCTGCAGCAATCTTCTCTGTAATCGTCAATTTTAGAGCCTCAAGAGGTATTCAAAAAGGAATGGAATTGGAACAGGATGAATGGAATAGATGGTATTCACAACAGACTGAAACACAGGAAGGAATACCTATTTCAGAAACAACTCAATCAGATTCGTATCTATTGAATGCAAAAAAGACACTCATATCCTTGGCACGTAAACCACAACTGTTTCTGCTTCATTTAGTCTGTTGGATTACTGGTTTTGTTTTTGTCTACGGAATTACGAATTTAATAGTATTAGAAGCACTTCCTGATTTTGGTCAAATATTACTTGTTTTCATTCTTGCATTCATCTCATCCTATCAAGAGATGAAAGGTATACATAATGGGAGATCTAATCAACGACAGGTATGGATAGATTGGTATCATCAACAACATCAGGATTCAGAAAAGGAATCCCAATTTTCTCAGACACCACCAATGTTGGAAGTCTATTAGCATGTTGAAAATAGACTGAACTATATAACAATTCAATTGTTCTACACATTAGATATTTTATCTGGTGCGTTTTTGTGTTACTTACCTGGTGTCTTCCGATAAAATCATTGACTACAAATGCAGAAACATATATGATATGAAGTATCACCTGAGTCAGAGCAAACATCAAAGACCACATTTCGAATACGTATATTTGAAGGAGACACAATTGAGTAGACCAAATATTCTTTTTATAATGTCAGACGACCATGCATCTCACGCGATGAGCTGCTACGGAAGCCGTATCAACGAAACGCCACATCTTGACCGAATTGCAGATGGTGGTATGATTTTCCAAAACTGTTTCTGTGTCAACTCAATCTGCACACCGAGTCGTGCGAACATATTGACAGGGTTACATAGCCATCTCAACGGTGTAAAGACATTAAGCGATCCACTTGATGGTCGAGAACGGAATGTTGCCAAAATGCTACAGTCGGACGGATACCAGACTGCTATGATAGGTAAATGGCATCTTGGACACGGTGGCAATGCTGATCCAACAGGATTTGACTATTGGAACGTGCTTCCCGGTCAAGGTGCATATCATGATCCGGTCATGATTGAAGAAAGTGGCAGGACACAACACGAGGGTTATACTACAGATGTCATTACAGATTTTTCGTTGGATTGGTTGCAAAATAGAGACAGAGACAAACCGTTTTTCCTAATGTGTCATCATAAAGCACCGCATCGTCCATGGGATTCAGACGAAAAACTCCACCACATGTATGCGGACGAAGATGTGCCTATGCCCGATAACTTCTTTGATGACTATGCCAATCGGTCGAATGCTGCAAAAAATGCAAAGATGCGTGTCTTTGGACATATGAATGAACGAGATTTAAAAATTGAAAAATTTGGTCCTCCGCCTGAAGGTCTGTCCGATGAAGAGTTGGCAAACTGGCAATATCAAAGGTACATCAAAGAATATTTGCGATGTGTGGCATCAATTGATAACAATGTTGGTAGAATGCTTGATTATCTTGATGATGACGGTGTGGCAGATGATACAATGGTGATTTACACTTCTGATCAAGGCTTTTTCTTAGGAGACCACGGTTGGTATGACAAGCGTTTTATGTATGAGGAATCGTTACGCATGCCCTTTATTGTTCGTTATCCACGGGCAATTGGTGCAGGAAGTTCTACACACGCGATGGCACTGAATATCGACTTTGCGGAAACATGGCTTGATTACGCAGGAATATCAATACCTGATGATATGCAGGGTACAAGTTTACGCCCAATTTTCGAGGGTGAAACACCGGACGATTGGCGAGAATCAATGTATTACCGTTACTGGATGCACCTATCACATCACCATGTTCCCGCACACTATGGTATACGGACTCACCGTTACAAGCTCATCTATTATTATGGAGAAGCACTTGGAACATCTGGATCCGTTGACCAACCGACGGAACCCGAATGGGAACTTTTTGATCTTGAGAAAGATCCGAATGAGATGTGTAGCGTCTATGATGATCCCGAATATGCTGATGTTGTTAAGGAATTGACTGCTGAGTTATATAAACTCAAAGAAGAAGCGATGGATGACGAGTAAGTATACTATAAACCTAACACACTGGGGTAGTTCCTTCTAACGTTTAAAATGAATATGGAGACATATAATGGCAAATAATCCACTGGATAATATAGAACCTGGTATGAAAGTTACTGCACAGATGTCCCCAGAACCCAGCGAAGCGGATCTTCAGTTTGCTAAGCAGATGGATGTCGACTATGTTGTTCTCTGGACAAACGGCGCAAACGCTAATTACGACTACTTCATGAGTCGTCGTGAGATTTTTGAGAACGCAGGATTGAAGATTTATGGTTTTGGCAATAGCGATGTCCATAATCAAGATGCGATTGTGCTTAACTTAGAGAATCGTGATGCGAAAGTTGAACAGTATAAACAATACATCCGTGATCTGGGTAGAGCGGGAATACCGTATACAACGTACGCACACATGGGGAATGGTATCTGGAGTACTGAACGTGAAACAACCCGTGGTGGTGCAAGTGCCCGTGCTTTCAATCTTAAGACTGCAACAGAGGGACATTGGGGTGGCAATAAATACCCAATGCCACTCTCACACGGACGCGAGTATACTGAAGAAGAGATCTGGGATAATTATACCTACTTCATTAAACAGGCTGCACCTGTTGCTGAGGAAGCAGGAGTGATGATCGGTATCCATCCTGACGATCCGCCTGCAGTGGACCTTGCAGGAATTCCAAGGTGTATCTTTAGCAGCTTTGAGGGTTACAAACGTGCACTTGAAATTGCTGACAGTCCAAATGTTGGCATGTGTTTCTGTGTAGGCTGCTGGCTTGAGGGTGGAGATTTAATGGGGAAAGATGTTATTGAATCTATCCGCTACTTTGGAGAACGTAATAAGATTTTTAAGGTGCATTTCCGAAATGTTGATAAACCACTGCCACATTTTGTTGAGACCTTCGTTGACAACGGCTATCAAGATATGTATCACGTGGCAAAAGCACTTCGTGAAGTAGACTTCAATGGTGTTATGATTCCTGACCATATTCCAAGCATGGCGGGTGACCATCGTGTTGGAACGGCGTATACAATCGCATACATGAATGCACTTGTCAAACGCGCGAATGAAGAAGTAGCAGCATAAGGCAGTATCGAATCTATTCTTATATTCTGTAGAAGCGACCTGTCGGTCAAGACCGGTAAATCAACGGTATGAATGCCATTAAGGCATTCCCCGGGTCGTTCCTACAATATTCCTCAACAAATGCCACTTCATTTATTAGAAATGGTATTAGACTTTATCTGTTTTCGTCCCATTTGCTAATTCTGATGCAAACTGCTTAACTGATGCAAGCATTTTGTCTTTGTCATCCAGATGCTTTTCAGCGACATTGATAATTGCACTCGCTACAATCGCACCGTCAGCAACCTGTGCGACTTGGTTAGCCTGTTCAGGTGTTGAAACACCGAAACCTACGCATAAAGGCTTATCAGTGTGTTTCCGTAATTCTTCAACCATCGTTGCAACTTCATCTGACAAGGTGTTCCGCGCGCCTGTTACTCCTGTAACTGAAACACAATAGATAAACCCAGTGCTGACCGATGCCACTAATTTCATACGTTCAGGAGAACTTGTCGGTGCGACAAGGAAAATTGTAGCAAGGTTATACTGAGACGCTGCTTTGAGAAGTGGTTGCGCTTCTTCAGGTGGCAAGTCAGGGACAATCAATCCATCAACACCTACCTCTTGTGCTGCTTTACAAAATGCTTCTTCTCCCATACGAAAGATTGGGTTATAGTAACTCATCAGCGCGATTGGAATATCTGAATGTTTGCGAAGATTTTTCACTATATCAAGAATCTGAATCAATGAGATACGGTGTTCAAGAGCGCGTTGGCTTGCGCGTTGAATGGTAGGACCGTCTGCTATTGGGTCAGAGAAGGGTACACCGAGTTCAATAAGGTCGGCACCTGCTTCTTCAAAGGTAAGAAATAGTTCGGGGGTAAGTTCTGGGGTTGGGTCTCCAGCACAGACATAAGGCATAAAGGCACAAACACCTTGCTGTCGTAGTTCATTAAATTTTTTGTCTATACGATTCATTGAATGATTATGTAACGGATTTCTGTAGATTTTATATTGTTTCAATTATACATAGTAGGATTTGAATTGTCAAGCAGTTTTGATGTTGTATCATGTCGTAGGTCACTACATTGGTTGAGACCAATGGAAAAAACTGTAAAGGGAATTCTATAACGATATAAATATCTCCGAGTACAATTCCAAAATTTCCTCAGAAAAGAGAATATATGGTATAATGATATTCTATTATTTTATATTATAGTTAATAAACACTGACTTGTAGCAGATGACTTAAACGGAGTGAAAACTATGCCACAATATCTTCGTGTTCTCATATTTATTTTCATGTGTGTTGTCATTTCAGGTTGTCAATCAAAAGCACTCCAGATGATAATTGAACCGCAGGAATGGGAAAACCTTTCTACCGCAGATGGTGTAACCTGCACTGACTCAAAAATGATTGATGGCGACATCAAAACGGTAGGATATGCTAAAGACGGTTGGATTCATTTAAGCCTACCTACGCGGAAAGCAATACATAAAATTGTTCTCAAAGGCACTAATATTACAGATGCAACAGTTTTTAAGAAAATTGAAGGAGACCAACGTTGGCCTGCAATACTTCAGATAAAAAATAATCGAAGTAATATAATTCGGATGCGAAGGAGTTTTGTCACACAAGCAATACGCATCTATGTAAGTGGAACAACAGAAGATGAACGAAAAACACCTTTAATCTCTTCTCGACACGACCTTATTGTGCGACATAAAGGATTAGGAAATCCTTTTGTTCAAGAAATAGAAGTATATGGATTTGTATCAAAGGAAAAAGAATGAAACGATTGATTCATGAAGACATATATAGTTGGTCAGTATTTAGTGAAGCGCGACAGATAGATTTTAACGGACATCTATGGGTTCGGGACGAAGGAAATATTGCGATTGATCCAGTAGAAATGTGCGACTCTGACCTTGCTCAATTGGAACAACTCGGTGGCGCGAAGTTAATTGTCATTACAAATCGCGACCATGAACGAGAAGCAGCTGCATTTCAGGAATTGACTGGTGCAGAAGTAATTGTGCATGAAGCGGATGCGGATTTAATGGATATAAAACCTTCACGAAAAATTAGTGATGGAGAAACTATTGTACCCGGATTACGAACAATTCATCTATCCTATGGAAAAAGTCCGGGAGAAATAGCACTCTATTTTACCCGGCAGCAAGCCATTCTGTTCGGAGACATTGTTGCTGGTGAACCTATGGGACGTTTAACACTTCTGACAGATGATAAATTAGAAGACGCACCGAAAGCAGCTATGCAACTTCGGAAGGTGTTAGCAAGACGTTTTAACACTGTGCTTGTTGGAGATGGACATTCGCTCTTTAGAGATGGACGACAAGAATTAGTAAATTGTCTACAGAATCGGGACGACATATATATCAACCGTATCAACATTGATGATATGGAATGGGTAAATCGGAAAGGTCCTTCCACTTACAATTTTGAATATAAAGATATTGATCCGCTAATCGGTGCAGAAAATATAGGTTATTGCGTTTACCGATTGCCACCTGGAAGTACGACTTTTCCCATGCACTTACATCATTTTGGGGAGGAGATGTGTTATGTGATGAAGGGCACTTGCACTCTCAAAACGCCTCGAGGTGATATTGAAGTGAGGGAAGGTGATTTTATTGCGTTTCCACCAGGTCCAGCCGGTACACATAAGTTCATCAACGAAAGTGATAATCCAGCAACTCTATTGATACTCGGTACTTATACGCCACATGATGTCAGTGAATATCCTGATTCCAATAAGGTCCTGCCTTATGTTCTACAAAAAATATATCGTAAAGAACCGAGTCTTGAATATTTTGATGGTGAGGTGTAAGGGTTAGTTTTCTTAACCTTGTGACCTACGTATCTGTTGGTTTTCCTTTGCTAATGTATCTACTCGTTCTGGATCAAGAATTGTACGCAAGTCTGTTTCCATTTCATTTCTGATTGCAGTATATTCAGGATTTGAAGCTAAATCTGTGTTTTCATTCGGGTCAATTTCTAAGTTGAACAGTTGCGGTTGATCGTCAACATAGTAACACAGTTTGTAATCTCCTTTTTTGATCATAAATCCTGCGTTAAGCATGCCTCTGTCATGGTATTCTGAGAAGGCTGCACGTGTTGTCCCATCTTGTTGTTGGGCAATATTCAACAGACTTTCTCCCGGTAAATCAGTAGGTTTTTCCATATCTGCAATGTCTAATAATGTTGGTAAGACATCAATCAAAAAGACATTCTGTGTTATTCGTTTGTTCTCACAAGTAGGCATACGCAACATCAAAGGCACTTTTACAGCGGATTCGTAGAAACACTGCTTTTGCCATATACCGTGACTACCTGCCATCTCACCGTGATCACTTGTATATATGACGACAGTGTTTTCACTTAATGGTGATGTCTCAATTACCTCTAAGATATGTCCAATCTGTGCATCAAGAGTTGAGACAAGCGCGTAGTATGATGCTAATGCACAACGAACGGTTTCCTCTGGTGGAGGGATGTCGTTCCGCCATGCCCAACGGTGGTGTTGTATGATTGGATGTTGAGATTCAAGTGGTTCGTTCCATGTATCTGGCAAGGTCAGGGTATCTGGGTCATACAATGAGTAGAATTCAGATGGAGCAAGTAGTGGAAAGTGAGGGTGCATAAACCCGCAGTATAACAAGAAAGGTTTATCACTTGGTAAGGCTGCTTTTGTTTGAAGGAAGTCCACTGCCAAATCCGCAACTCTTTGGTCATATCTTGTATGTTCGTGGTCTCCTGGACCACATTCTGCCACATGCGAATTTGAACCACGACGTTCATCTGGTGTCCGTCTGGGTGGTCTTCCACTTGTGTTCCTCCAGCGAGGAAGGTCATCTAATAATCGATTAGAGAAGCCGAGAAGTCTGTCCTTCCCATTGAAATGCGTCCGACCACATAACACTGTCTCATAATCCTTCTCTGTCAGATAATCTCCCCATGTTTTATGCTGTCTATCCAGTATTGCTCCCAAATCCCAAGCATCAACCTGGTGAGGATAACGACCCGTTAGCATTGACAAGCGAGAGGGTGTACAGATTGGATAGTTACAATATGCATTATCAAAGGTATAACTGTTTTCAGATAAACGGTCAAGGTGAGGTGTCTGAACAACAGGATGTCCACTGTTTCCCATCACAGTTCCTGTATGTTCATCAGAAAAGAGAAAGACGATATTCATCCGATGTACCATTCCTTTGTAGAATCAGCAATATATCGCGACACATTTCAACTTCCTTTCTTATTGCAGAACACCAATATGAACAAGTTATCTTCTATCTGTTCAACGCGTCTACAAATTAGATGTTTCTCAATGATATACTTGGCAAAGGCGACTGTCCAAAAATAAGATGGATAGTAGAACATGCCTTGGTCAGGAATTGTACTATGTCCTGCTACAGAACCGTTCAATGAATCATAGCGATCCAGAAAAGCTGTTTCACCCACTCTCTTGATAAATTCATCATGCATAAATACAACAAAGAGACCTTTATTCGATAAAATCTGTTTTAACTGGACTGTTAAGTTCTCCATCGTTTCATACGATATCTCAACTATATTTGAAGGGAATAGTGCCAGATCGAATGAATTCTCTCTGTAAGGGAGAGCACTTAAATCTCCGATATTGAATTGACATTGACTTTTTCTCTTCTTCGCCACCTTTTTAGCATGGAGGATTGGAATTTCCGCGCAATCAATACCAGTTGGAATAGCTCCCATATCTTCCATGGCAAAGGTGCATCTTCCAGCATTACAACCTAAGTCTAACACACGCATGCCGGGTTGTATTAACTTGCTCAGATGTTTTGTGTATCTATCAATAGTAGATTTTGATTTTGAGTTATCTGGGTCAGTTGTCGGATGTACACCAATAGCGTTATACAATTTACGAATCGAATCTATCGTTTTCATATCCTGCTTTCCTTTTAGTCCGAGTTGTGTAGTTTACACCTATTCTGATTGTATGAAGTATTCCAATATTTGTAGTAAAATTCGTGGTCCGATCTCATGTAAAACAAATTCAATCCGGTATACATTACAAATCTGCTTAGGTCAGGATAAGCATTTTGTCACGGCTAAAACTGAAGTAGAATTATTGGTGGATCTTTTATCAGCTAATAGGTTTCCTCTGTTACAACTTCTGAGAAAAATGGATCGAAAAACGCATCTGTAGTTTCTAAAAATTCTGGTAGATTCATACCCATATAATTGTTACACGTATCACCACTTTCATCTACAACCTGTATGTTCGTCAGAAAAGAGAAAGACGATATTCATCAATTCTTCTATGAATAATTTGGTTGTTGATTAGTCGTCGTGATCATCGTCATCGTCGTGATCGTCGTCGTCGTGATCGTCGTCATCGTCGTGATCATCATCGTCGTGATCATCGTGATCATCGTCGTGATCATCGTCGTGATCATCGTCATCGTCATCGTCATCGTCGTGATCGTCGTCGTGATCATCGTCATCATCATCGTCGTGATCATCGTCATCGTCATCGTCATAGCGAAGGTTGGGAAAATCTGCTGGGTCTTGTTGATTGATCCAATCTTTAAAAAGTTGAATTGCTGCATCACTCAAACGAGGACCATCGGGAGGCATTCTACCCGAAACGATTTCTTCAATAATATCACTATCATTGGCATCTCCAGGAATGAAAACTGACTCACCTTCGTCGTCCCCTCTTATAAATGACTGATATGTTCTGAAATCAAGACCATCATAACCATTCGCGTCGTGACACCCCGCATACGCACATCTTGCGGTAAGAATAGGTTGTAAGTGTTGGTCAAAAGATACTATCCCATCAGCCGGTACAGGTGTTTGTGGTGGTTGAGGGACTTGGTTTCCATTCGTATCAGGTTGTTGATTATTTATCCAATCTCTAAAGAGTTGAATCTCCGCATTTGATAATGCGGGACCCCCTATGGGCATCCTACCGGATACAATTTCATCAATAATAGAGCTGCTCTGTGCGTCCCCGGGAACGAATACAGAACCGTTGATACCGCCTGCGATGAAAGTTTGATGTGAGCTAAAATCAAGATTTAGTGGTCCACCATCAACGTGACATCCTGCAAACGCACATTTTTCTGTAAGAATTGGCAATAGGTCATTATTGAAGGTTGCTTCAGATCCCTGAGTTTGACCACTTACTATAGGAGGAGTTTGTTCATTATCGGTTGTAACATTATCTGGTAGTAATATCTCACCTTGCTCATTGCATCCAAAAATGCAATATAATAATCCGATAATAATCAGAAAATACCTTTTATATTTTGTTGTCATGATATGTACCTCAAAACTAAATTCATGATTAATAATGAATACATGACCTAATGCATATTTCATGCCAATTATGGATAGCATAAAAAGGCATCTATTCTTGTAAAATGATGATTATACTGATTAAAAAATGGACAGTATTGTTCAAATAATGGACAAAAAAGACAGTGAATAATGTTAAATTTATGTTCATGCTAATGTTATTCGATTTCGCATTATTTATCGTATACTGGTAAGTGTATATATGATATAATATCTTTAGGAATAAAAGACAATGATATTAGAACTGGTATCAATTTTGCTCTGTTATTCTTATATTTCTAACGCAACATATAAATCAACCAAAATGTATTTTATGATAATTATCTATATTACTAAAAAGGTGAGAAATGAATATAATTAGCAGAATAAACGGGTTTGCAGCGTTAATACTTTTGTTTGGACTTATAATCTTCGTTTCAGGATGTGGGAAAAGTGTAGACGAATACGCAGTTGAGTTAGGTCTGATGTTTACCGATTCTACAGTTGGCAATAGACCTGATCCATCTTTTAATGCCGATATTTCACCGATTTTGGCACAAAGATGTGCAGTTGCGGGGTGCCACGTCGAAAATGGACCTGATGATGTTGATTTAAGAACTTATGCTACAATTCAAAAAGGTGGGGAACATGGTGCTTTACTAATTGCGGGCAATGCCAAGGAGAGCGAACTTGTAGAGGAAATTGTTAAAGGCAAAATGCCTCCAGACGGTCCTCCTTTAGAAGTCTCTGAGATTCAACTCATAATTGATTGGATCAATAACGGAGCAAAGGAAAATTAACCCTTTATGTAACTCAAGATGTTACCCACATAATTTTAACCTAACTGTAGCGTAATCAATGGTTGTACCGTTATCTGCAGATAGGTTTCCTCTGTTACAACTTCTGAGAAAAATGGATCGAAAAACGCATCTGTAGTTTCTAAAAATTCTGGTAGATTCATACCCATATAATTGTTACACGCATCACCACTTTCATCTACAACCTGTCGTAATTTATCGCGTCCAGCAGTAGAGAGAGTTCGCAATGGACGCAGCATTCGCATGTGGTATTTGATTAGAGATGCTGACACCTGAATTAATCCTTGCAGAAAAAGGCGATAGGTATCTTCCGCTTGATGCCATAGACCTTCCCACGCTTCATGTGCTTCCCACCAATAGGCAAAGTTGTAGAGATCAACACCGTATAAATACGCTTCGTTTTCCCTCCACATCTCTGGTGGAAGTGGTGTTTCGTCATGTTCTTCCTCTATGCCATAACTATGTCCGAGTGGATCACGAATAGGATGTGGTGTAACACCTGGCACATGACGATATGGCGGAAACGGTATTTCTGGACAATACCGATGCCAATTTGGATCAAATGGTTGGGGTTGTTCGTGACTATCCATCAGCAATAATAACCTGAATTATCTACCAACACCTAAGTAATGGAATCCGGCAGCCATTGCATCTTGTGGGGAAAATACGTTGCGTCCATCAATGAGGATTGGTGTCTTCATGTGCTTTGCGAGTTTGCGTAAATCCATTCTATGATAAAGTTCCCATTCAGTAATAAGTAGAAGCGCATCTGCATTGTGAGAGACCGAGTAGACATCTTCACAATATTCAACAGTGATAGCACTCAATGCTTTCTGTGCATTAGGCATTGCAATTGGATCGTGTGCTCTGACATTTACACCTTCAGCAACAAGTTGACGTATGATGTCAAGTGAAGGGGCTTCCCGAATGTCGTCAGTATTTGGTTTAAATGCAAGTCCAAGTATGCCAATTGTTTTTCCGTTGAGTGTTTCCAATACATTTCGTAATTTCTCTACAATTCGTTTGCGTTGTTCAAAGTTGACTGTACGCGCAGCTTCTGTAATTGGCATTTCGTACCCTGCTTGTGCTGCAACACCTAATAATGCAGCGGTATCTTTCGGGTAACAACTTCCACCCCAACCAAGACCAGCACGTAGGAATCGGGGACCGATGCGCGAGTCAAGACCTATACCGCGTGCAACTTCTGTAACATCTGCACCAACATCCTCGCAAAGACCCGCGATTTCATTGATAAAACTAATCTTCAGTGCTAAGAATGTGTTTGCTGCATATTTTATCATCTCGGCACTGTTAGGATCAGTTGTCATCATCGGAGGTAGATGGTATGCTGCAGGACGTGGTAAAAATGTTGGAGGGTCAAATGTCTGCTCCAAAATTGGTTGATATAAGTGTCGTAAAGCATCAAAAGCATTGACATTGTTTGCACCAACCACGATTCTATCGGGATAGAATGCGCCTTGCAATGCTAAGCCTTCCTGTAGGAATTCTGGATTTGAAGTGACTGATATATTACCTTGAATTCCACGTTCTTCAAACACATTATCAACGACTTGTGCGACTCGTTTATTTGTACCTATCGGAACGGTTGATTTGATAACAAGGGTATAATGTCTATCCGGATGACACACTTCAGCGATTTCTCTTGCAGCTTCCTCAACGTGACGTGTATCTGCCTCTCCATTTTTTTTAGGTGGTGTGCCTACTGCAATCATAATGAGTTCTGCATCTGGAACGACTTCAGCAACACTTGGCGTGAAACGGATTGTATAACATACTTCATCAAGAAGAGATTGAATACCGGGTTCATGAATTGGACTTTTTCCTTCGTGCAATAGATTTAGTTTATTTTTATCTTTATCCACAGCGGATACGTTGTGATTGAGGTAGGATAGTACTACTGCAGTCGTCAATCCTACGTATCCCGTTCCAATAATTGTAATCTTCATGTTCTTCCTTAAGTGCAATACTTTCTTGGTAATTTATAGATTGTAGGTAGGTATTGCTAATGTGAGTATGATATTGTATAAATTGATAATTACATATAGATTATACCATATTTGTAATCATTCATGAACGGAATTAACTGACAATCCCATTGCTTTAGCTGTGGGTCCAATAACGGTTGGTATTTAGAGGTATTTTGTCGTATAATTATAAGACTGATTCAGTGGTGGGTCAGGTTCTTATCAGGAGTCAGGTATGGCATACAAAACACATAAAATCACATTAGAACCAACTATCAAGCAAAGGCATTGGTTTAGCAGTCAATGCGGTTATGCGCGATTTGCTTATAACCGAGCGTTAGCAGATTTTAAGACAGGCTTAGTTCAAGACACCTTCCAATCTTGGCAAACTCTTAACAATAACTTTAATAAAACAAAGAAAAACTACGATTGGGTAAAAGCACAGGATCAACGTGCGGCGTTATATGCTATCAAAAATCTTGGTCAAGGTATTGCGAATTGGGTAGCCAAACGTGCGAAGTTTCCGAAGTTTAAAAA
>JAJDWI010000043.1 GCA_022825665.1 Candidatus Poribacteria bacterium | reverse complement strand
TCAAACAAATATAGTGGCTGCGTTGATTGCTTATACCTATTTAGAGAAGAAACCTTCGTTAAACCTACAAGAACACCAGCAGATCAAGGAGACAACACTTTCTCTAAAATCTTAAATCTTTTTCCGAACTCACGTTAATTTACTTATTATACACAAACTGATTTAACTGTAGAATGTACTCAATATGAAAAAGTAAATAACATTATGGATGAAAGTTAATTGCGACATGAATTGAATGGGGAGGATTTGGATAATGATTGATGAGATTGATTGGAATAAACTTAAACCGTATAAAAATTCCAAAAATAAGAGTTTTGAAGAATTATGCTATCAAATTGCAAAAAGACTTGATGAAGGAAAAGGAAAATTTACTTCCATAGACGATAGTGGAGGTGGCGACGGAGTTGAATTTTACCTTACTTTACCAAACGGTGATCAATGGGGATGGCAAGCCAAGTTTTATCATTCAAATGATAGACTAAGTCAAAGTAATAGGAAAAAATCTATTATAAATTCTTTTAAGAGAGCATGTGAGATACATCCACACTTAAAAAAATGGGTATTGTGTACAGCAATTAATTTTACAACAGATGAACAAGATTGGTTTGACAGTGAACTTCCAAATTCAATTCCAGAAGATATGAGTGTTGAAATTGAACATTGTGGAGATAGTCAGTTTAACAGTTATTTTAGTGATCCAAAGTTCAAGGGGTTACCAGACTATTTCTTCTGTCAGTTGGAACTTGAACTTGAATGGTTTAAATCACAGTTTGACAAACAGATGGCTGGTGTAAGTGATAAATTTGATTCGTCCTTGCATACTGAAACGCGAGTAGACGCTGAGGTCCACGCACTGCTAGGTGATAAAGCATTTGTGCAACAAATCACTGATTGGATTGAAAAACTTGAGGAAGAACTCTCCGATTTAAAGGAGGCGACTAACAAACTCAATTCTCCAATTCCATATATTGAGTGGAATGGCAAAGAAAAGTCTAAGGTCATCAAGGCAGCTGAATTACTTCAAGATTCCTTGCTAAACATCAATATACAGTTGAAACAAACAGGAGATCTTTTGGTTGAAAAGGATCTTTCTAAAGCTCAGCCCATAGATTGTAAATCAGCACTTGATCTACTTTACGAAACTATTGATACTTATAGAAAAGTTGTGAGGGAATCTGGCACAACAAAGATGAAGTGCACTACTGAAAAGCAATATGAAGATCAAGTTTTAAACTATGCAAGCTCGATTGTTCATGGACCGGATAACTTAGTTGCCAGATTGTTGGATGAATTTTTTCCATCTGTAATTTGGCAACTCGGACTTATCAATGAGTCGGATCTACATATCCTCGGGGAGGCTGGAATTGGCAAAACTCATATCGCATGCAATATCTGTGCTGACCGATTAAAAAACGGACTACCTGCACTATTTGTTCGTGGAAGTCAATTTAGGACAGATCAGGCGATTGAAGTTCAGTTGCGAGAGCTTTTTGACATTCCATCTGCGCATAGTTGGCAGGACTTTTTGCAAGCACTCTCAGCCGCTGCCGAAGCATACCGAACACGTATTCCGTTAATAATTGATGGACTTAATGAATCTGTACACAACGGCACTTTTTCAAAAGTATGGGAATTGGGACTAACAGGACTCGTTCAGGAGATCAAACAAACAAAGAACGTTGTGTTAATTACAACATGTCGTAGGAGTTATGAGGAGGCTATTTGGAAAGAAGTCATTCCAAACGAGAACATCATTCAAGGAAAAACAATTTGGAAAGATAAAGATTCACAAAATTTGGTATATTCTTACGGTTTTTGTACCAACGAAGTAACGCAGGAAGCTATTGAGAAGTATTTCAACGCGTACAAAATTAAGGCTGATCTTACATTTGCCCCTTTAAGTTACTTTAGAATTCCAATCTATCTTAAAATATTTTGTGAAACAAAAAACCGTGAACGTAAGGTTGAGAAACAAGTTTATGTTGGGGAACAAACGATGTTTGATGTCTTTGATGAGTATTTAGTGCAATGCAATGAAGCAGTATGTAAACTTCTTGACCTAGATTCTGGAGTGTGTATAGTTCAATCTGCATTAATCAAAATGGCAATCTACTTATGGAAAAATAATGATCGCCATATCCCAAGGGATGAATTAGCGCGTATAATAGACGGCGAATCACTTGATAAACAAAAGAAGTCCTCATCAAAAATGTTTGCATTAGAATCAGAAAGTTTATTATTAGTGTTTCGAGATATGATTGATAGGACAGAGGTTATGAGATTTACCTATGACCTTCTCGGTGGTTATTTGATAGCACAATACTTAGTTGAACAAGCATCAAATCGTAGAAAAATAATTTTACAACGTGTTGTTTCAAAGTTGTTTGGGAAAGATAAACGAGCGTTTAATGCCTTTCTAAATCGTATCAAAAATATTGCTATTTCACTCTTTCCAAAAAAGTTTCGCCAGTATATTGATACTCTTGAAAAAAATAAGACCGAACACCCAATGTATGATGACATAGGTAGATGTCTGGCAGCACTTCTACCAACCAGGACAGGAAGTTATCTGCACCAACTTTCGAATAATGAAAAAGCATTCGGTTTTTCGATTCGCAGTTTATTTGAAATATCTACGGATGATATAAACGATGAATGTATCAACTTAGTAGAAGACCTGTTCGCACTACCTGAAAATCGGGACATTTTCTTTAATTTAGCAGAAACGACCGTTGGACATCCTGAACATCCATTCAACGCTAAATTTTGGTCAAAGCAACTCTCAACATTGTCTATGCAAGAACGAGATCTAAGTTGGACAGAATATGTCCGAAAAAACCGTTATAGTTTTGAAGAAATGCTGATACGTTTTGAGGAAACTTGTAAGAAGCATCAAGACATATCTGATCTTAGCGCGAAACGTCTACATCTTTTAGCTGAACACATAATGTGGATTCTCACGTCAACCGTTCGCCCATTACGTGATATAGCAACCCGCGCACTTTACTGGTATGGACGACGTTTTTCCAATGAGTTTTTTGATTTAGTCCTCAAGTCTTTTACAATTAACGATCCTTATGTTTCAGAACGTATGTTAGCTGCGTCCTACGGTATTGCAATGGCACGGCAAAACGATTTTGACGACAACATTTTTGTAAATAAGATGTTACCTAAATATGCAAAACAATTGTATGAAAATATGTTCAAACCTAATGCTACGCATGCAACAACTCACATTTTAGCACGGGATTATGCGAAACGAACAATTGATATTGCTTTGATTCATCAACCTGACTTACTTACAGACGATGAAAAGGTACGTATAAAACCACCTTATACAGATGGTGGAATTCACAAGTGGGGAGAAAGTGAAAATAAGAATGATGGTGAATATGAAAAAGGTCCTGCACCATTACAAATGGATTTTGAGAATTACACTCTTGGTGCTTTGATTAAGTCTGATAGTACTAATCCAGAAGAATATAAAAGTATTAAAGCGAATATATATTGGAGGATATACGATTTAGGATTTTCATTGGAAAGATTTGGAGAAATTGATAGTCTACTTTTAACAGAAAATTATAGAAAATATAGTAGATCTGGGGACGGTCGAAAAACGGACAGATACGGTAAAAAATATTCTTGGATAGCTTATTTTGAACTCGCCGGATATAGACAGGACCAAGGGATTCTTCCTGATTTTTATGACCATGGTCGATGTATAGAGGCTGATATTGACCCAAGTTTTCCTGAAGAACACCGAAAGTACAATTTAGTCACAGAAGATTTTTTAGGCGATCGTGATGCATCAACAGAACAATGGGTATTGAAGACACCTCACCCAGATTTAAGACCATATTTGAATGTTGACCAATTTTGTGAGGAACAAGGTTCTTGGGTGCTTTTGTATGGACACTTAGGACAAAAAGATAAACATGTATGCCGCAAAATGTCTGCTTGGGTGCAAGGATTAATAGTAAAACCTGAAGATTTAAATGAAATCCTTGAGATCCTCAATAGACAAGAACTTATTGATGGAAACACCGTACCATTTATCCCAGAAGACTATAAAACATATGCCGGAGAAATACCTTGGTGTGATACGTATCCACCGAACGACTGGCGAGAATTTTCGTTTATAGTTAGAAAATATACGATTCCCAAAAAACAGTTTGAACTATTACGTTGTGGTACACCTATATCCCCTATTGACGATTTTCAACTTTGGGATACTGCAAGGAAACTGATTGAAAACGATGATGAGAAAAAACTAAATGAATTACTAAATGAAAAAAACCTTGAAATTACAATAAAAACAGTTGATGAAGAAAAGTTAGAACATAAAAATTTTGAAGTACTAGTCCCAGTAAGAGATAGCTGTTGGGAAGTATCTAATAGTGCAGCAAATCCAAGTCGGTCAATTGCTGTTCCAACAAGTGAAATATCAGACTGTTTAAACCTATATAAAAGACCTCAGTGTTTTGATTTTTTTGAAAAAGATAGTAATAGTCGGGCTTCAATATCATTTGAATATGGTGATATATGGTCAAACCCACAGAGTTTCACATATCTACGTAAAGATTTATTGGAACGTTTTTTAGCAGACATAGGCGGTGAATTAATTTGGGTAATATGGGGAAACAGACTTTTAGTTACTGAAAATTATGATGGTGCGTATAAAACTTTTCAGGAAGTCAAGACATATAGTGACATTCAAAAATGACTGAAAAGCTCGTAATGCATAAGTATGAATAATGAAACCCTGAGACCTCGCCCTTACAGTTTTCAAAGGTTATCTAATGGAAGAACATACTCAAGGTGTCCCTTCAAAACCTTCCATTAAAAGACTTTCACATCATTGCATTTATTTTTAGTATATAAACGCATCTTTGGAAATAATTTTGCTATGTCAATAACTTTCATCTCTACTATCTGCAAGTTGTGCACGAAGACGTTCCAACTCAGTTTCTAATTCGCGATTCCGCTTAACTTCTTCTGCATGACGTTGGTTCGCTTCTTTAGCCAGTGCTTCTGCTTCTTGTCGTCTTTCGGTTTCTGCTGTTGCCTTCGCTTCGGCATCCTCTCTGAGTTGTTGTTCTTCCTCTCTGAGTTGTTTTTCTTGTTTCCTGAGTTGCGCTTCTTCCCGTGATGTTGTAATCGGAGTACCATCAGGTAAATATGGTCGTAGTAGTCTTACATGTGTCGTCTGATCGTCTTCCCAACGTAGCCAGAGATTTAACGCTTCACTGAACAAACCACCCGCCGCATCTGGTTCAATCTCAATAATATTACCGGATGCACTTCGCTGCCAACCACGAAATTCTGAGGGTTTCTTCATTTCAGGTTGATGGATAAAGTATTCCTGCACACCAATATCGGAAAGATACAAACCGACTTTATCATATCGATCCTGATTCGCTGTCGAATCAGATAGGAATTCAAAAACAGCAACTGGTACTGCACCTTCCGTCCATGTATAAAAACTGCGTCGCAGCGGGTATTTATCAACGCCAAACACAACGTAGATATCAGGTTCGACAACTTTAGAGATGTCACCTTCACGATAATAGATATAATTGTCCGCACCAACATGAATTAGATTGTTGATTTCAAAGTGCCGTTTGAGTTGATCGTATAAGGTAATAATCTGTTCAGAGTGAAATTGAGTGGCTCCCATGGGTTCGTCATCCTCAAACGGATAACCTTCAAGAAAAATAGTTGGTCGTCCACTGGCTTTTGGAAAGGTTGGTATATATCTGTTTTGTTTTATTATGAAATCATTTACTGTGTCCATGGTTTATCCATTAGATATTATCAATTATTTTAACAGAATATATATCTTTTAACAATCAAAAGGTGTCGGAAAAAAGGCGAAGTCCAAAGACCTCGCCCTAAAGTTATCATATATTTGTATATTAGTTTAGTCTATGCAAGATGCTCCTTCAAAAACCGTCCAGTAAACGATTTCCGGACCTTTGCTATTTCCTCTGGTGTGCCTTGTGCTAAAACTTGTCCACCCTTATGTCCACCTTCTGGACCAAGGTCAATCACATAATCAGCAGTTTTGATAACATCCAGATGATGTTCAATCACTATCACCGTATGACCAGAATCCACAAGTCGTCCGATGCTATCCAAAAGTTTCTGAATATCGGCAAGATGTAGACCTGTCGTCGGTTCATCAAGGATATAGAGATTATGTTTCCCGCGTTTGAGTTTACTAAGTTCGTTTGCGAGTTTAACACGTTGTGCTTCACCACCGGACAGAATAGGAGCAGGATGTCCAATCTTAAGATAACCGAGACCAAGTTCGTTAAGCACACCTAATTTATGGTGAATCAGACGTTGGTCAATAAAGAACTCAACCCCTTCCTCAATAGACATATCAAGGATTTCTGATATATTCTTGCCGTTATAGGTGACTTCAAGCGTATCTTCGTTATAGCGTGCACCTTTACATGTTGGACACATTACCTCAACGTCTGGCATAAAGTGCAGTTGTGTAGTAATAGTGCCTTCACCACGGCATTCCTCGCAGCGACCACCCTTAACATTGAAACTAAAACGGGAGGCAGTAAACCCACGGGCTTCTGCTGCAGGTGTGCTTGCAAAGAGTTTGCGGATATTATCGTAAAAACCGATATATGTGGCGGGATTTGACCGTGGGGAACGACCAATCGGGGATTGGTCAATGTTGATTACATCGCTGATGTTTTCGTGTCCTTCAAGTTCATCATGGTCCCCGTATAGTGTTCGGCTATCATGATATATGGAATAAAGTCTCTTATAGATAATCTCGTTGATGAGAGTGCTTTTTCCCGATCCTGATGCACCGGTAATGCAAATAAACACCCCTAATGGAATATCAACACTAATATCCTGCAGGTTATTTTCTCTTGCCCCAGTTACGCTCAAGTAATTGCCGTTCAATGCACGACGTTCCTCTGGCATCGGGATCTCGCGTCTACCACTCATATAAAGACCCGTTAAAGAATCATCACTCTTTAATATTTTTTCAAATGGACCCTGAACTACAACCTGTCCACCGTGTACACCCGGACCTGGTCCCATCTCAATAATATGGTCTGCAGAACGGATTGTGCTTTCATCATGTTCAACGACAATCACTGTATTACCAATGTCACGTAGTTTGCGCAGCGTTTCGATCATCTTCTCATTGTCTTTCGGATGTAGACCAATACTCGGTTCATCAAGCACATAAAGCATACCCATTAATCCAGAACCAATTTGTGTTGAGAGTCGGATACGCTGCGATTCCCCGCCAGAAAGCGTAGCGGAACGACGATTGAGATTAAGATAATCAAGACCAATACCGAGTAGTAATTCTATGCGGGTGACCAATTCTCTAATAACCCGTTCACCTGCTTCACGTTGTTTTTCAGGTATGCCCTTTATTGCAGATAAGAAATCGCGTAACTGCTCAAGATGCAATTCGCCTACATCATGGATAGTATTATCATCTATGGTAACAAGAAGACGTTGCCGCTTAAGTTTCATGCCATGACAATCAGGACAGGTATGTTCAACCATCACTTTTCTGAGGTAATCTTCCATCCCAGAATGTGCTTCTCCCTGCTTTCTATAACGCCTATACCGTCTGTCAATCCGAGTAATGATTCCATCAAATCGTACAGGCATGCCGATGTGCCTTTCCTGCATAGGTTTTGCATCCGGTGCTTGACAGAGCGGGAATTCCTCCCCACGCGTACCGTAAAATACTACATCCACAACCTCTTCGGGAAGATCACCAAATGGCATATCCAAGTCAATGTTATAGTACTGTGCAAGACTATACATCATCCGACCATCCCACCGGTCAGGTTCATAGATGAAGGCTTGCTTGACAAACGCGCCATCTGCGATGCTTCTTGATTTATCAGGAACAAGTAGATTAGGATGTACCTGTAGGTAAGTTCCTAATCCGGAGCAGGTTACACAAGCACCCGTTGGTTCATTAAAAGTAAAGTGGTGTGGTCCCAATTGGCACATCAACACACCGTGTTCAGCACATCCGAAATCATCCAGTAATTCATCAAGGTCCTCATCTTCATCATCAGGCAAAACAACTTGAAAACGCATGAAACCTTCACCGACGATCATCGCATGATCTAACGCGGCAAGGACTTGCTTATCAATATCCTTTTTGACAAAGAATTTATCAACAATAACCTGAATGTCGTATATCTTATCTTGGTCTAATTCTATTTCTTCACTGATGTCGTGCTCAACCCCGTCAATCCGGACATGTCTGCAGCCTTTTGTACGTATGTCATCAAAGAGATATTCGTAATCTTCACCATATATTTTGAAGACTGGGGCATGGATCTCTACTTCGGTGTCGTCAGGGAAGGAAAGCAGCCGCTCTAATATTTGATAGTGAGAACGGATAGGGATTTCAGTTTCACAATAAGGGCAATGGGCAATTCCGATAGTTGAGAATAGCATCCGCAGGTAGTCCTGCAGATCAGTCATTGTTCCAACGGTAGAACGTGGGTTTGCTGTGACAGTTTTCTGTTCAATTGAAACAACAGGCGACAACCCATCAATAAAATCTACATCCGGTTTTTTCAACTGTGTAATAAACCGTTTCGCATAAGTAGACATCGATTCAAGAAATCTACGTTGTCCTTCAGCATAGACAGTATCAAATGCTAATGAGGATTTGCCAGAACCACTAATACCAGTAACAACGACAAGTTGATCGCGTGGAATTTCTAATTCTATATTTTGTAGATTATTTTCTCTCGCTCCTTTAATTGAGACCTTTTGTCTCATGCGTTCCCTCCTTTTTCTATATTATATTCTATGGTTAAGGTGCTTATATCTTTTATAGTGAAACCTAAAATATATGCACACTCCCGGTAGATGCGGTTTCCTAACCGCATCTATGAGTTTGGGCAAACACCAGTTCGGTTGGAAAACGAACCTACCGTAGTGTGTAATACCATTTCTAAATAATAACTTCTCATTAACAAAAAACGCGTTCGTAGTCGCGCAATTCATTGCGCCTCGGACATTTGGATTTATTAAAGTCTCAAAATGTGATTTTATTTATTAGAATTGGTATAAATAATCGGAATTAGTCGTTTTGAACTTGCAAAAAGTTGTTAAAAATCGTTCTGAACCCTGTTAGTTAGCCGAGTGTTTGTTACTCGACAATAATCAGCAGCAACTCTCCTTTGTGGAAATTTCATGCTTTCATTGATAAACTTGCCGAAAATACTCTCGATCCTCACTTAATTTCTACGATCTGAATATTGTTTCCGCAAGTATCATTGAAAACAGCAAAAATTGCTGTTCCTATCTCAGTAGGTTCTATACTGAATTCGACTCCGAGGTTGATTAATCGCTCATATTCTTCCTGAATGTTTTCCACATTGAATTGGGTATAGGGAAGTCCTGCATTAAATAAAGCTTCTTGATACGTTTTGGCGGGTCCAAAATGATTATCAGATAATGGTTCTAACAAAAGTTCA
>JAJDWI010000123.1 GCA_022825665.1 Candidatus Poribacteria bacterium | reverse complement strand
ATAGGTTCTTTGGCATTCCGTCGGTTCGGATAGATCACTGGGGATCAGCCCTTGTTCTTTGATAATCTTACGATTTACCTTAGTATCAAAACCGGAATCCAGTGTTAGCGCGGAAGCAGTAAGATCCATTCCGATGCGATTACTAAAAGCAATGAGATCGGTAAACGCTTCTGGCAAAATCGTTGTGTCATGTGCGTTGACCGGTTTAGTAATTATCGGACTAATGATGAACCCGTGATTGTCAGTGATGGTCAACTCTTTTTTACCTTTTTGATGTTTATGACCCGAATACCCTATGGCATTCCCCTTTTTTTACTATGGTGTTTGAACCATCGCCATGTAAACAAGAGGTGTCAAGTTGATCACTTTCAAGAAGATGTTCGACAGAGGCTTCAAAAAGTTTTTGATACGAACCATCTTTAGACCATCTATTATGCCATTTGTAGACATTAGACCAATGGATTTCGTTGCGCCGTGTTCGGAGTTGGTTCCATTGTATACCTGTATGTAAAACATAGAGGATATAGTTGAAGATCTTGTCCGAAGATATTTTAGGCTTTGGTCCTTTCTGTCTTTTTGACAAGAAGGGTTTTATATGCCGGTTAAAATCCTTAAGCGATACTTGTTTCGGAAGACAATTGAAATTGTGTTGTTTTTCAGTTGTGTCAGCCATAAGAGAACCTCTAAGAAAAAAATAGCACCTACATTATTGTTTATATATCTATATTTTACCACATTTATAGGTTTTACTCAATATGACTTCTATTATTAATTGTATTGGTTTATAACAATATACCGTATCCTCATTACTAAATCAACCCCAAATTAATATAAATCCCAAGTAAGTTCTGTGTAAGAAAAATGAAACATAATAAAATATTGACAATATGTAAGTGTTTTGGTATTGTATGAATCAACCATAACCCAAACAGATTGTAACTTATTGGAACCACATATTGAGGTAAGTAATCCGTATTATGAAACTTACAGAACATCAAGTCAATTTCTTCAACACATTCGGTTATCTTTCTATTCCTGGTATGTTTACACCAGACGAAATTGGATGGATTATTGAAGAATTTGAAACTACTATACAAGAATATGGTGGCGGTAAGGAACACGATGGCACACACCGCACAATGTTTGGAGGACCAATTGAGCGTCGTCCACGACTTTGTACTTTGCTTGATGATGAACGAGTAAAGGGATTAATTGGAGGTGTCATCGGTGAAGACTTCAACTATGCAGGTGGAGACGGAAATTATTATACAGGTGATACAGGTTGGCATCCTGATGGAAACTGGGGTAGACTTTTTTCAATTAAAGTTACATTTTATCTTGATCACCTGACCCGTGAGACTGGATGTTTACGGGTTATACCCGGAAGTCAAAACCCAACACATTTTGTACGTGCGCAAAAGATTGATCCAAATCAGTCACAAGAAATGTATGGCATACCATCCAAGGATTTTCCCACCAGTATTGCAATTGAAAATACACCGGGTGATGTCGTTATCTTCAATCACGATACCTACCATGCATCATTTGGTGGTGGAAAACGACGACGAATGTTTACTATGAATTGCACGCAAAACTGTAAGACTGAATCAGATTTAGAGACATTATATCAATACCTAAGCATCCACTCGGCAGGTGGTTACAATATTGACACCGGGGCGGGTATGTTCTTTCCAACCATGGTTGACACGGCTAACGAACAACGCAGAATTCATCTGCAGCAATGTAGTGAAATACATGACGAGTTATTTCCACAATATGCTCGGAGATCTTAACTTTCGTAAACGGTTAATATATATACCGATTAATCTTTGATTTATTAAAACCTTTGAGTGAACTATTTCTACACTTTCCAATACAAAGAAGTCTTGCCATATATACAGATATGTGTTATCCTAACAAGTGGATTAATACACCAGAAGGACAATTCCTTGAAGATTCGTAATACATTCATGTGTATCCTCATTTTCTGTAGCTTGAGTCCTATAATTGTTGCAGGAAATCCTCCAAAGGTAAACACACAACTTCCCACAAACTCAGTTGCTATGACAGATGATGCGTTAGCAACTTATATCAATCCCGCAGGATTAGGGACCAACCGTGCGTTAAATCTATACTACCTTCGAACTTATCATAGTGACTTTCCGGGAGATGATGCTATATTCATTTCTGCACCGGGTACTGGCTTTAGCATGGAATTTGCTAATGCTGCGGATGACATAGACTTTACAAGGTACAGTGCATCCGCGGGACATCATTTCGGCAGTAGTTTATATTTTGGAACTAATTATAGTTGGATTAACTCTGATGATATGTACTATGATAAATATAAGTCGTTATCTGTAGGTTTAATGATTCGTCGTCGTTTTTTCTCAATCGGTGCTATAGGACGTGACCTCAACCGTCCCAAAATTCAAAACCAAAAACTTGGACGGACGTATGATATAGGTATTGCTCTCCGACCTGGAACATGGCGAACAACTTTCTCCTTTGATATGCGAAAAACACAAGATGTGAGTGGATTAGATCTCAGCTATGGAGTTGAAATACGTCCTATTCGTGAGATCATATTCCGTGGAACATACAATGATGATAATAGTTATGATATTCGTTTCGGTATAAACCTTGGAAATTTCGGAATAGGTAACTCAAACTATTATGATGAAAGTAGCAATGTAAGTAAAGGTGTAGGTTACTTCCACTTTTCTGCTTCTCCAATGACAAAACCGATCTTTCGTAAACGTGTTTTTCTCGACTTAGGAATAGAACGTCTTGATGCAGCCCTTCGTATAGCAAAATGGGATAAAGATGTTGCCGGAGTATTAATCCGAATAAATGGCAGCAGATATGGAATAGGTCAATTTCAAGAAATACGTGATACCATTATGGAATTCAAACAAACAGGAAAAGTCGCCATCTGCCATATAACCAGTTGTTCTACGGGTGAATACATTGTCGCATCAGCGTGTGATGCAATCTTGATGCATCCAAGTGCAGATGTTCGTCTAATCGGTTTACGTTCAGAACGAACTTTCTATAAAGATGCTTTGGATAAACTCGGTATTCAAGCACATCTTGAACATATTGGTGAATATAAATCTGCTTCGGACGGGTTCACACGTAATGAAATGTCTGAACCACATCGTGAAAATCAAAATGCAATTCTTGACGATCTATATGATCAACTGGCAACTACCATTGCATCAAACCGAGGTTGGACACCTGAGTTTGTTAAAGAACTGATTGATCAAGGTCCATATACAGCAAAACAAGCAGTGAAGTCAGATATAGTTGATGAATTGCTTTATGAAGACCAAATAATGGAGTTAGCAAAGGAACTCGCCGAATCAAATGTTAAGCTTGTAAATATACATGAATATTTAAATAGTGGTTTGACTCCCAACGTATGGTTAGTACCTAAACCTAAAATAGCAGTTATTGAGGCAGAGGGGATGATGGTAACCGGTGAGAGTTTTATTGATCCATTTACAGGCATTTCAGTGATGGGAGCAAATACGATTGCGAGAGCAATCCAACGTACACGAGAAGACAATTCAATTTATGCAGTCGTATTGCGTATTAATAGTGGTGGTGGACTGGTTATTGCAGCAGATATAATATGGCATGAACTTGTTAGACTTGCAAAGGAAAAACCCCTTATCGTATCTATGGGAGATGTTGCTGCTTCTGGTGGTTACTATATTGCAGCACCTGCTGATGTGATAGTGGCTGAACCTGGGACAATAACAGGTTCAATCGGTGTCATTGGAGGTAAGTATAGTTTTAAAGGATTGTATGAAAAACTCGGTATCAAGAAAGAAATAATTAAACGCGGTGCACGTGCTGATTTTTACAGTGACAGCGGTGATTATACTCCCTCAGAAAGAGAGGTAGTTCAAAATCAAATTAACGAAATTTATGATGATTTTATCGCCAAAGTAGCATTTGGAAGAGACCAATTAACGAAGGTGGAAGTAGATTCAGTCGCACGTGGACGTGTTTGGACTGGGAAACAAGCAAAAGAAAATGGATTGGTTGATGAACTCGGTGGATTGAGTACGGCACTCTTAATTGCCAAAGAACGTGCAGGATTAGAAAGAAAATCTGTAGAAATTGTTAGGTTGCCTAAACCCTCTTGGATAGCACAATTTGCCAGAAATATAGGGAATATTTCATCTAAAAAAAGGACATTGTTATCGGAAATATTTAGTAATGCTGGTCAGTCCTCAGATCTAAAATTGATTAATATAATCAAAAATCATCGAGTCTTTCTCTTGGCACCATTTGAAATAAATATCGATTTAGGTTTGAGTTATGGATTGTAATTATTGCTTGTATATCTAATATGCGATTTCTTAGGAAAAAGCCAATGGATAATGCTGATGAGTATGCACATGCCAGAAAGAAAATGGTACAGGATCAGATCGAAAAGCGTGATATTAGTAATCCTGATGTTCTGGCAGCAATGAAGAAAATACAAAGACATCTATTTGTTAAACCTGAATTCCGTAAATGTGCATATCTTGACAGACCACTTCCAATAGATGAAGGACAAACAATATCTCAACCCTATATAGTTGCATTGATGACAGAATTACTTAAATTAAAACGAACTTCAAAAGTGCTTGAAGTCGGAACAGGCTGTGGCTATCAAACCGCAGTGTTAGCAGAACTTGCCAAGGAAATTTACTCAATTGAAATAATACCTGAACTTGCAAATAACGCGGAAGCGAGATTAAAATCATTAGACTATCATAATATATATTTGAAACAAGGAAATGGTTATTTCGGTTGGATTGAGCACGCACCTTATGATGCTGTACTTGTTGCAGCAGCACCAAAGAAGATTCCTTATAGACTTACCCAACAACTCGCTGATGGTGGACGAATGGTTATCCCAGTAGGTTCTGAATTTCAAGAATTACTCTTAATTACTAAATATACAGGTAAAATAAACACTGAAAGGATTACAGGTGTGAGTTTTGTTCCTATGACAGGTACACCTATGGAGAAATCATGACGAAAATAAGATTTATGTGTTTTAATTTACTATTCATATCTATTTTTTTCATCTCATCTGGGTATGCGGCATTTAATGAAATTGGAATTGGGGCACGTCCACTTGGTCTCGGCGGTGCCTTTGTTGCACTTGCCGATGATAGCAATGCTGCTAACTATAATGCTGCAGGATTAGCCTATATTGAGGACATACACATCAGTGCTACACATGCACAGCGATTTAACGGTCTTGTAAGTTACAATACTATTGTCGGAGTTGTTCCTCTCGGTGGCATAGGCACTCTTGGAGCAAATATCGGAATCCTTACTGAAGACTCTGATATATATAGAGAACAAACTATACGATTGTCTTACGGTAGGACCATCATAAAACAGTTGGGATTAGGAATAAATCTGAAACATCTCGGTACATCTTATGATGAAACAAACGAATTTGTTGCAGAGAACCCGTACTTTGCTAATACCTCAAGTTCTGCGTTATCACTTGATCTTGGACTTTTAGCGAAGCCATTCAATAGCCTTAGCCTCGGAGTTTCTATAGAGAATCTGGTCCCCGCTGATATCAGTATATCAGAAACTCACGAAGATCCTATACCTATGAACATTCGAGCAGGTATTACATACAGTCTTGAATCAATTGCTGAAATGAGTGCACAGGGAGCTGCAATCAGTAACCTTTTAAAAGAAACTTTGGGCACTTTTGAGGTAACATCTCGTGATGGTGAAATATATACAAGTGTTGGTGTAGAAATGTGGGTGATTAAAACCATTGGTATCCGTGGAGGCTTTGCAAGGAATAATAGCACAAATACAGCAACATCTTTTAGTCTGGGAGGCAGTGCCATGCTTCCAATTGGTGGATCATTACTTCAATTGGACTACGGAATTCAGTTATTGAATGGAGACTTTCAGGACAACACAACACAAAGATTCTCTGTAAATCTACTGTTCTAAAGAAGGAAAAAATACATGAAACACCACATCTATATCTTCTATTTTATCGTATGTCTTCTAATTGCTCCATATAGTTATAGTGCGGTCACATCACATGGAGAAATTAACGTAGTCGGTGAAACCGTCGGCATTGTACCTGCAAGTTCGACAGTTCCATTAGTTGTAACGCTTTCAGTAGACAGATCGCTTGCAGTTCCCGGAGAAGAAATTAAGACAATAGAAATTACCATGCCAAAAGGTTTTGTTACACAGGTGTCAGACTTTAAAAGTGTTACAAGAGATGGAGAAAAACTATTAGCAAAAGTGGTGGTTTCTGGAGGCAATGTACTACGCGTAGAACTAACTGAAGTCATTGATGATTTTCAAAATTCCATTTTTAATATCACATTTGATTCACGTACTCCGAATACCATATTTTTGGCTGAATTCAGTGTTAGGCTGCGAAATCCTGATGATGTTCCCGTCGGAGAATATATCCGTCCTGGACAAGCAGATAGTAAACTCAACAATGATGATTTAGATTTGCAAATAATTCCAAATGTTCCACCTGCTCCTGTAACAGACTTCACTGCTGAAGCTGACAAGAATGGTGAAAATGATGTTACCCTTCGATGGAAAAATTCAACTGATCCTGATGTCAACGGATACCTGATCTATCGCGATAATGACTTTCAAATTACAGTGGAAAACCGTGCTTCAACAACATATCGTGATATAAATGTTACACCGGGTGAACACAAATATGAAATTACTGCGTATAAGACGATCTTATTACAATCTGGACGATCTCCAATTCAAACCGTTGTCGTTTCAGTCGACACAGCTGCTCCTAAACCTCCAACAGGACTCCGAATAGACCGAATCGATGAAGGTATCAAGGTATCGTGGAACCCCAGTGAAAGTAGAGATACATCAAAGTATCATATTTTGTTCGGATCCGCAGAAACTACAACCTTAGAACAACTGATAGATGGTGAAATACCTGTGAATAGATCCACAAACAGCACTACAGAATATGAATATATTGATCGTAGACCTTTATCTATTGGTAGTTATACTTATGCAGTGGTCGCAATAGATGAAGCAAATAATACATCTGCGCCAGTAAAGAAAAGATACCGTATATTTAATAAACCGTATCCAAATCCCTTTACACCACTTTCGAGTGATCCCGATTTTAATATGGTCATATTTCCCATACAGACCATAGACGATAGTGATGGAGAGTTCAGTGTGCTTCTCTATAATCTTAATGGCGTATTGGTAAAAACACTCACTGCTCAACTTGGTGATAGCGAATTGAGATGGGACGGAAAAAATGATAATGGTGATATCGTTGAAAGCGGTATCTATCTATATCAATTACAGGTCGGAGAAAGTTACAAGACCGGAACAATCATTGTAGCAAAATAGAAGGGAACATATTACGCCATTTAGGTTAAATTCTTGGATGTATCTATCATAGAACATTTGCCTGTTGGTAATTTAATTGTTACATGTAGAATTATATTTTATTTTACAATTTCATATCGGTATCATATATTTATATATGTATTTAATTTACAAATATTTGACTAATTGTTAGAATTATAGTTATACTATAAATCAGATTCTTCTCAGAAAGTTTTATAAAAAAGGAGAAAAAATGATCAAATTAAAGTCATTTCTACGCAAATCATATATCATTAAATTCACTATTTTGTGTAGTTTGATATTTACATTACCTGCAATTGCAGGATGGGTTATCCTACAGCAAAGTGATCCAGATATTCGAGATTATATGACAATTGCATTTACAAGCGAAAGAACAGGATGGACTGCTGGTTCAGCAGCATTTGAAGATTTTGAAAATCCCGGCTTCATTGGATTTACTATGGATGGTGGGAAAACATGGGAAAGATCAGAAATCAAGTTGGAATCAGACCTAACCGAAATCTATTTTTTTGATGATAATCACGGTTGGGTGGTTGGACAAAACGGAATAATTGCCAATACCACCAATGGTAAAGATTGGGATATACAAATTAGTAAAGTCGGAACTACCTTGACAAGTATCTATTTCGTTTCCAAAGATGTAGGATTCGCAGTTGGACAAAATGATACTATTATTTCAACAAAAAATGGTGGACGACAATGGAAAGTTCTACAAGGTGGCATTGTAGGAGAAGTTGGTGATGACGATGCAAGTATGTTCAATGCTGTTCAGTTCATTGACGAAAAAAATGGTTGGATCGCAGGAGTCCGAGTTTTCCCCACAGAAAAAACACAAAAAACTGTTATTTTAAAAACTGATGATGGTGCACAGACATGGACTCCACAAGAGACTGGAAAAGAAGATATTCTTGAAGACATTTTCTTTCTCGATGCATCAGTAGGATGGGCAGTTGGTGAAAATGGTCTAATACTCCATACAGATAATGGAGGAAACACTTGGACAGAACAAACAAGTGGCACCGAAGAGACAATCCGTAGCGTGCGTTTTGCAGATAAGAATATCGGATGGGCAGTCGGTGGTGATATCGGGGTTGGTGTCGTATTGAGCACAACCGATGGAGGACAGACTTGGACACTCGAAGAATCAGAAGTAAAGATGGAAAAGGTTTCCGTTCTTGATAAACAAAATGCATGGTTAGTAGGGACAAACGGTTTCATCATCAAACCGGAATAGGTTTCATCATTGAGTATTAATGAAACTTCCAATTGAAGTTATTATGGTTAGGATTATCAAGGGCAGCGATGCGATATAAACTCGCAGTGTGACAAAAAGGAGGATTATTTTGGTAAGCCCTACATTCGCCAAGCGGATGAGTCGCTTGGGAACAGAATCGGCATTTGAAGTATTAGCCAAAGCAAAAAACTTAGAAGCTCAAGGTAGAGATATTATTCATTTAGAAATAGGTCAACCAGACTTTTCGACCCCGATGAATGTTTGTGATGCAGCATACAAGGCTATGAAGGATGGACATACAGGTTATTGTCCATCAGCAGGGTTACCCGAATTTAGAGAAGTTGTTGCACAACATATCTCTGAGACGCGAGGTGTTGACATACATCCCGACGAAGTGACTGTCACTCCTGGTGCCAAACCAATTATTTTCTTCACTATATTAGCTTTAATAGATGATGGTGATGAAGTAATCTATCCTGAACCCGGCTTCCCAGTTTACGAATCGGTAATTGATTTTATCGGCGGTAAAGCCGTGCCTCTTGCTCTTCGTGAAGAGGTAGATTTTCGCTTCAGAATTGAGGATTTAATTAATGCAATTTCTGATCGCACGAAATTATTGATACTCAATTCTCCACAAAACCCAACAGGTGGAACACTTACCGAAACTGATCTCAAAGCCATTGCAGAACTCGCCGAAAAACATAATTTCTATATCCTGACTGACGAAGTTTATTCTCGCCTACTTTACGAAGGATCCCACAAAAGTGTCATCAGTCTCCCAGGAATGAAAGAACGCACTATACTGATTGACGGTCATTCAAAAACATACGCTATGACCGGTTGGAGACTTGGATATGGAATTGCTCCGCGCGAGATCGCTGACAAGATAACACAGTTGACTATCAACTCAAATTCATGTACAGCAACTTTCACACAAATTGCTGGTATTGAAGCATTGACTGGTCCTCAAACTTTTGTTTCAGAAATGGTAGAGGAATTTAGAATACGTAGAGATACCATTGTTGACGGTTTAAATGCTATAGATGGAATCTCGTGTGTCAAACCACTCGGTTCGTTCTATGTTTTTCCGAATGTCACACAACTACCCTTATCGTGTGAAGCAATTGCTGACTATTTGATGGACGAAGTAGGTGTAGCACTATTACCTGGGACTGCTTTCGGAAAATATGGTGATGGTTATCTCAGATTATCTTATGCCAATTCTTTGGATAATATCAACGATGCATTAAGTAGAATCAACACTGCATTAGCAAAGTTGTAGAGCACAATAGAGAATTATTCGTATGTCTTTAAAAGCAACCGCGCGCATTCCTGCCAGCACTACAAATCTGGGTCCTGGATTTGATGTACTTGGACTGGCATTGCAACTCTACAGCACCGTAACTTTAGAAATTACTGGAAGCAAGACAGAAGTTATAGTGAGTGGTGTTGATGTTGACAAAATACCGAGTAGTAATGAACATATTGCATTTCAAGCAGTAGAAACCATATATAAAAAGAGCGGAAAATCGCAACCGAAGGGACTAAAATTGACAATTGCGAATGGTATCCCTGCCATTCGTGGATTAGGTGGTAGCGGTACTGCTATTCTTGGGGGATTATTGACAGCGAATCTATTGTGTGAGAATCCATTTTCTCGGTCAGATCTCCTCAATTTTGCGTCAACCCTTGAAGGGCATCCTGATAATGTCGCCGCATCTTTGTATGGTGGTTTAGTAATTTCTGTCCAAGATGATAAACATATACACACTATACAGTTAAAATGTGACCCAGCATTATATGTAGTCCTTGCAATTCCAGAGTTTACATTATCCACACAGAAAGCACGGAATATATTGCCAAAAACAGTAGATTTTTCTGACGCTATCTATAATATAAGTCGTAGTTCATTGCTTGTTGCAAGTATAGCAACAGGAAAATTGGAGATGTTGTCTACTGCAATGAACGATAAGCTGCACCAACCTTACCGCAGCACGCTTATTCCTGGATTTGATGATGTTGTTGAAGCCGCATTATCAGCGGGTGCACTTAGTATTGCATTGAGTGGAGCAGGACCAACTATCGCTGCCTATTGTCTTGATAACATGCAAGAAGTAGGAAAAAGCATGCAAAATGTATTTAAGCAACACGGAATACCGAGCGATATACTGGTGATAGGAACTGATGTAGAAGGGGCAAAACTCATCTCTGATAATACATAAATCCATTTCTTTATATTATACCTTACTGTTGTCAAAAACGAGTGACGTTAGGAAAGAATATGTCTAATTTTTATGCAGAAAGCATCTCTTTTCTGCTAAACCAATTTAAAACCGATTTGGAATCAGGATTAAACCATTCTGATGTTGAGAAGTTACAGATTCGTTTTGGTAAAAACGAATCGAAATCTCAAATCGATTCTTTGCAAATTGGATCTTTTCTTGAGCATATATTTAACTGGAGATTACTATTTTTAGTTATTGCAATAGTTGTATTCGGATTCTTGAATAAAGTAACGACAATTGCCCTTATTAGTGCAATTGTTATTCTCTCTTTTTCATGGTCTATAATTGTTGTGATTAGTTTACAGAAAAAGAAAAACAAACTTAAAGGACAATTCAACCTGACCGTCTCAGTTATACGTCAAGGAAAGCAAGAAAAATGTCCCTCATCCGATATTGTACCTGGTGATCTCTTACTACTTAGACCAGGTAATTACATTCCTGCAGATGCACGTATCGTTGAAGCTGATGGTTTAACAGTAAATGAATCTGGTTTATTTGGAAGTAGCGGATCAGCTGATAAGTCTGTACAGGAAATAGACGAGGTAGGTCTACCTCCGGAAAGACAAACCAACATGGTCTTTGGTGGGACGTATGTTGATACAGGAATGGGTCAAGCGATTGTTGTTAGAACCGGTGATGAGTTGGAAATGAATCAGAACCATGCTCATACCCGTCCTATGCCGAATGAGATGACTGTTGCTGAAAATCAGATTAAGTTTTTTCAAGATATTCTATTAGTAGCAGGCTTGGTTGTGGGAGGATTAGCAGTTGCAATTGATTGGTGGCAGACATCACAACTAAATGAACAACCTGATTGGAAGGAGTTAATTCAATTCGGTTTAGTTTTTGCAATCGCTGCAACACCTTATGACCTAAATTTGCTTCTACAAGCAATACTTGATTTGAATTCCTTCAAATTACTTAAGAAAGGAATAGTACTTCGGAATAGAAATTTCTTTGAGAAACTAAACCGATTAACTGCTTTCTGTTCTGATGAAAAGGGAATTGCAAGCACTAAATCTCTAACAATTTCAAATATTTTTGTTGATGAACAATTGGTTAACCGTTCAGTATGGGAAAAATGGATACATTCCCTTGATGCACACACCCCGGAAGAAAAAAGCAATCGAGTCAACAACATACCTCCGCGGTTCCAAATTCCACAAGGTGCACCAGGTCTTGTTCTGGCAGCGGGTATGGGGACTTCTGGTGAACGCTATTACGATAGAACTGATATTGATCACGCACATCAACAAGTTATCAGAGAAACATTAGATAAACTTGGATATAAGTTTGCAGATCTTAAATCAGATATGCGTCTTGTTGCAGAATACCCATGGACCCCAAATTTCGGATATGAACTCCATGTATTTAAATCAGGTGAAAATGAGTATCTCAACCTAATTTTTGGTGATGCAAGTAATGTGCTTGAAGCATGCAATTCAATCCTTATCAATGGAGAACTCAAAGATTTCTATTATGATCAATACGAGATATATAGTGAAACACTCAAATACATGCAAAATACCAGAGATATGGTTTACGGGGTTGCCACCATACACTCCGATGTACCACTTAATCCATCGGAAGTTCAAGGAGCGTCTACCTTTTTAGGATTCATTGGTTTCTCTGCCACTGATACTGATGAGACAAAAAATGTGATTAAATCTTTCCTTGACACCGGATTAAAGGTTATTCTTATTAGTGATAGTAATGAACAATCAACAACTGATTTAGCAAAAGAACTTGGGTTAATACATACACGTAATTCGGTTGGAACAAGGGATGAACTTATTAATCTCTCAACGCAAGAGTTTGACAAAGAAGTACCAAATTGGAATGCTTATTCACAACCGACCCAAGAACAACGTCGGGATATTGTTCTTAGCTTAAAACGACATAATCATTCTGTAGGGTACTTAGGACAGTATTCGAAAGATCAACGTGCAATGATTGCTGCTAATCTTGCATTTGCAGATACAAGTTACGCTACACATTTCGCACAAGACCATGCAGATTGTCTGATTGTTGACAAAGGGTTCAAAGCAGTTAAAGATTGTCTGCCCTTTGCCCGTGAGGCTTATAACAACCTATCAGGAGCACTACGATGGTGTCTTTCATGTACACTAACGCAATTCCTGACGGTCATTTTTGGATTAATTTTATATAGAGCATTCAACTTTGAGATGCCTTTAACGCTAACACATGTTATTTGGGTTCAATTTTTAACCACGATGCTTCCAGCTATAGGATTAGGATACGATAGAATATCTGTAAATGTAAAGCAACATCTACCAAGAAGAGTAACCTTACTGATTCCAAAAACTGCTGTCTTTGATATTGTATGTCGCAGTTTTGTTATCAGTCTAATGACGATAATCCATTTTTTAGTAGTAACAATTACATCAACGCAATCAAATCTGATAGAGGCACAAACCGCAGCTTGCACAACTCTGGTTTTAGCTCAGATATTTTCTTACTTCCAATGCGTACGATACCCTTGGGAATCTCTGTTTAAAAGAATGTTTATAAATATAAGGTTATTTTTTATATTCATATTAGCAATTGGTATTCACGTATCTTCTATGTATATTGAACCTATGCAGAATGTCTTGGGTATAGTTCCACTTCAACAAGAATGGATAATAACAGGTTTATGCTGTATTATCTTACTCCTTTTACCTTTAAATTTGGCTATCAACCCGAGGAAAGAAATTAATTAAACCCAGAAACCGTAGGTTGGTATTCCCCCAACAATTCCTATAATCGTCCAGATACTTCCTACTGTGAATTCTCCAAGAATAAGACCTAAGAAAAAGGGTGCTATTTTACGATATTTCACAGGTCCACCATACTTGAGGATGACCAGTTTAATTAACCAACTCATGAAAAGACAGCCCCATGTAACATTCATTCCCCAACTTGTAGAAATAGCAAATCCGGCAGGATGAAACGGCCACCACACAAACTGCATGCGGCATAACATCAGGACGGTTGTCATCAGAAAACCAAATCCCATAAACCCACTTTCTGGTATGAGTGTGTCGGATGAAGATTGAAGCCAGCCTGCTAAACGTCTATACGGTTCAATACCAAATGCTGTCAAGGATGGAGAGGAAGCTCGTACTTCCATACCTAATTGATATCCTCTGTCAATTAATGACCAAAAACCCGCCAATGACCCCAATACGGTTGCTAACATCAAAGCAAAGACGATCCTACGCATCGTCATGTTCGTGCGTTCAATGATTTTAAATCCTTCCAATTGGTGTGGCATCGGGTGACTCCTATATGCCCGGTTGATGAACCAAAACATTGAGAACATAATGAGATTATCTCTACCTAACCGTCTTGTTCCTATGACCCGCGTTAAGATTTGATCAGGTCCGGAATAGTGCAAGTCATGCACAGGCGTACCTAACTCCGCACGCATACGGGTGATTGCTATAGAAATCATATAATATATAGCAAAAAATGCAAACATAACCCAGATGTTTGCCCCACCATAGTAACAAAATATAACCAAAGCAATCATCACTGCGATCAGACCAAAGACTGCTGTGCCGTATGAGATCGGAGAATCTGTATCCTCTTGAGATGTGTTTCGACCAAATATCATTTGCCCCACATGGAGAAGATGTCGTCGGCTTGCCCATACAGCCAATACGCACAATGCCAGATACCCTCCAGATGCCTGTTCGTTCATATATGGAAATCCGGGTAGATTTCGAAACCCAAACATTGCCCCGACTACCCGTAATAAACGCCAATACCAGAAAAAAAACCAACAAGAAAATGAGAGATCAAGCGGAATAAAGAATCCAAGACCAATTGCAAATGGATATAGCGAAAAGGGAATTCTACCCATAGCGTTCCAAGGACTCTCAGTAAAAATCTGATAGCTCTGATTACGGGTACGTAATTCAGGTAGGAATGGAAATAAAAAACTGATACCGTTCCATAATACTAAACCACCAGCAATGCCGAAACCTAACCACATTAATTTATTCTTAAAAAATCGATTATGATCCGTTTCTGTTAGATTGAGTGGCAGATGTATTATGGGATAACTTAGTTTTTCATATTCAATCCACTGCTTGCGTATGATTACATTTATGCACAACATGCCGAAAACTAAAACAGTGATAAATGCAGTCCACCACAATACAGGTGTTGCCCAACCAAATAAGGTATCAATTGTATAAAGTGGTAGATCTCCTTCATAATAACCTTGTAATAATCTATTATTACTGACCGTAAGCCATTCTGGGAGAAACGGTAAAAACAACTGCTGCCATTCATTTTCTGGAGTTGCAAAGCGAAATGCATGTCCTAACATCGGTACCAATATTTCCAACATATCGTGTCCTGTTATTCCTGACGCAATAGATAGCATTAGATAAACAATGACCAATTCGCTTTGCACCAATGCAATTCGTGGAAGAAAACGTCGCAACAACTGGTTAAACCCTATTAGCACGAACAAACTAAAAATTACATTAAAGAAGAGTGAAATCGTTACTGGATGTCCTGAATATCGGATTACCTCCATTTCAATCACCCAATAGCAATTAATAGGAATTAGGACAGAGGCAATTAGTATGGATTTGAATGTAACTCCGTGGGTAGGAATCTGAGAAGGTTTTGATGATACGGTAGGTTGATTGTCCATGTAGTTTCACATTGTAATAGAGCAGAAGTTCTTATTGTAGTCTACAGTAATACACACAGGTTGTCAACTTCTATTCCTTGTAAATTTAGTTGATAATTCAGCAACTTTTTTCACAAGCGTGAATGTGTAAATGACACGCGTAGGTCGGATCGATCGTAGTTCCCTACGCGTGTCAGAGACGTATAATGCAAGCAATCCTTGATATACGATTTTAACTCCTTGTAACAGGTATCAATAGAAGTTTCTTAAAATTAAAAAATCCTACTGTTGTAGCATTTTATTTGACAAATGGCTATTCACTAAAGTATAATGTAAACCATTATACTTTTGCTGTGATAAACTACTTAGGGAAAATATCAATTGAGAAATCACTGTTAAGCGTTAGGCTTATCATATTTTCTACATCTAATATCAAAATAATACTCAAAAAACGAACCAGCATAAAGCATAACCATCTAAGCATATACATAATTGGAAATTTGAGGGTGGAACAATAGATGAAATTCTTATTGAATTCCCTACAATGTGCGACTGTGATACTCTTAGTACTTTTAGGGACAATGTTGAGTAGTTGCGATCTATATGATAATTGGAGAAACGCAGAACCTACAATCAACAGTTTTGACGTGCCAAAACAAGTTGAATACGGTAAAACCGTCGAATTCACAGTGAGTGCGTACGACCCAGAAGATGACACCATAATCTATTCATGGCATGTATCTGATGGTATCCTACAAGGAGGCAGTGAACCCACAGTGCAATGGACTGCCCCAGTATTGGTTAATGATGAAATTGCACCTCCGAAGACTGTTACAGTTCGTGTTTCTGTGAAGGACGAAGGTGAAGAACTTATCTCTAAGTCTGATTCAATTCTTGTTTTTTCAAAAGCATACGAAGTAGCAAACGCACTTAGCGGGGAATATGAACTTATTCTTACACAAGTAAACAGTGAAACCGTAGACACTCAAGGTGGAGTATTGCGACTAACAACGAGTACATTTACAAGACAATTTGAAGAAAATTTACAATTCTTTTCCGGAGCATATAAATTAATCGAACCATTTGATAAAAATAAAGGAATAATCAATTGGTATGATGATGGCATACAGACCCCAACCAACAGCACATACACATGGGATGGTAAATTACTCGTAATTTACTGGTCTGATATTTCTACCGCACATGTTTATGATAAAAAGTAGTAATTCAGAGGATATTTGGGGCTACCCGAATTGAATATTAATTTGGCTATCATTGAGATTTACATTGCAAATACTTAGATAATAGAGGTACAAGTATTACCTTAAAGGAGTTGGAATGAAGATATATACATATTTTGATCTCTTGGTTTTTGTTATTACTTTACTAATGTTTTGTACTCCTTTACTAATTAATATTCAAGCACATGACCCAGATCCCGTACAGTATGATATTGGTGAAAACCAAATTGCAGGCGAGGCGAATAATAATGATCAACGAAATAAAAAAGATACAGCCGATAGTGGTAAATCGGCTGAGACTAATGCTGTTGCAGATGCAAAACGAGATGTAAAAGCACATATCAACAAAACTTTGTGGTTTACTGCAGGTTGTTTTTTCTCTATTATTGGTCCTGTATATTCACAACGTAACGATAAAACAATTCCTTCTGCACGTTTTTTAGGCAAATCTCCGAAATATATCGCTTTTTATACTGATACATACAAAATCGAAATGAAAAAACAGAGGTATAATTGGGCATTAATGGGTTGTATTGTTGGAAGTTTAACAGATGCATGTCTAATCGGAATCCTTATTAACAGATATAATAATTGAATTCAAGGAGAAATGGTTCAGACATACATGTGATACTAACCCGAATAGTATGATTAGTCTAAAACATAACCAACGAATGAACTCTAATAAAAAGGATGAACATGCCAATTATGTATTGGGACTGTTGGTAATTCTATTTATTTGTTTAGCAATTCCTGCCTACAGTCAATTTGCAGATTTACCAACTGATGCGAAAACAGTAGACTTCGGATTTTCAGGTGATGGTGCATCGCAAACATTATCGTTAACCGCAGTTCTGCCCTTTAAGAATATTAACGGTTGGGGCGGTATTTTTGGTTCGCGTGCCTCTGGAGAAGAAGGTATTCTTTCAGAAATCATCAAGGTCCATATACAAGGTGGTATGCGGATTAATAAATTTGGCATAGAAGCATTTACAGATTTAGAACGGAACATCCGTGCAGGTAGTGCCTTGACTTCCCAAATCGGAAGTTATATCCGACCTGGGATATATGAGAAAGATTCACTTCGAATTTCTGGAGGTGTAGGTTATTTCATAGAAAACATACAACCACATAAAGATCTTACATTGAAGAAATTTGATCCTACTTCGTTTCGATGGTTAGCCTTTTCCTCTATAGGTTGGAAAAAGTTAAATACCGTGGTGAAATTCACACCAGAAGTAGGTTTCAAGAACTATCGTTTTTCGGCTGAACCTGCAATTACTGTCAGTCTTACAACGCGTCTCGGATTGCGTTTTAGTGGTTCATTATCGTATAATAGCGCACCATTAACTGATAATTTACACTATAAATATCTATCTATTTTACGAGTTACACTGTAACCTAAACTGTATTTCCTATATTATCATATCAATCTCCTTGACATAAAGTCATAATGCTTGTGGGACATTGCAGTTGAAATCATGATTAAGTTATCAGCACTTTGCTGAAGGAATCATAAAATGTTTTCAAAATTGAGACAAACAAATCAGTCAGGTTCTGATTGGAACAATGGTGTTGAACAACATGGACATGGATTTGGTACTGCTCCTGTCTTTCTTGCCTCAATAAGTACTATATTAGGGGCAATACTATTCCTACGGTTCGGTTATGCAGTAGGTCATGTTGGGTTTTTGAAAAGTCTTGCGATCATTGTGCTTGGACATCTGGTAACTATCCCAACAGTACTTGCCGTTTCAGAAGTAGCAACAAACCGTAGAGTTGCTGGGGGTGGTGCCTACTATATCGTTAGCCGTTCATTCGGAACAAGTATCGGTGGTACTATTGGAATAGCACTGTATATTTCGCAAGCAATTTCAATAGCATTTTACATGGTCGCATTTGCCGAAGCTTTTCAACCTGTACTAGATATGTTTGTAGCAAAATATCCAGAATTCTTTAAGGAAGCTATTGATGTCCGGTGGATCAGCATCCCAGGCACATTGATTCTTATCATCATTATGTTGACAAAAGGTGCAAATATTGGAGTTTCAATGTTATGGTTGATCTGTGGAATTCTGACTGTATCACTATCTACATTTTTTCTTGGAAATCCAGGTACTACCATATTGGTTGAAGGGGTCGAGGTGCCATTTCGTCCTGAAACATTAAATATCACGGAAGGAATAAAGGATGGTGCTGATTCTTTTGGTAAAGTATTTGCTATCTGTTTTCCTGCCTTTACAGGGATGATTGCTGGTTTAGGGTTATCCGGTGATTTGAAGAACCCACAACGGAGTATCCCACTTGGAACTATCAGTGCTACACTTGCTGGTATGGTTATATATATATTTGTGGCATTTAAACTATGTCAAAGTGCTTTACCTGAATTTCTTGCGAATGACCCATTTATAATGGCAAAAATATCTGCTTGGGGACCAGCAATATTTATTGGATTAGGTGCAGCATCGTTATCATCAGCACTCGGTTCTATTATGATTGCTCCCAGAACACTGCAAGCACTTGGAAGGGACGACGTTTTACCCATACCAGGTTTAAACCGGCTCATGCGAACAGGTGTAGGAAAAAGTCAAGAACCGATTCCCGCAACTTTCGTCTCTGGTGCAGTTGCACTGGTGTTCGTTGCTATTGGAGAACTAAACTTCATCGCTCGGATTCTAACCATGTTCTTTCTTGTTACTTATGGAGCCTTATGCATTGTGTCATTCCTTGAACACTTTGCAGGAAATCCATCTTACCGACCAACATTCCATTCACGATGGTATGTATCACTCTTAGGAACCGTAATGTGCGGTTTAATGATGCTCCAGATAGATGTGTTCTATGCATCCCTTTCAATATTTATCATGCTCGCAATCTATATTGGACTTCGTCGCGGAAACCGTGAACCTCTCGGTATCACAGGTATATTCCAAGGGACGATGTTTCAATTAACAAGATGGCTTCAGACGACACTACAGAAAAGCAGAGCAGGTGCATCCGACAGTGGTTGGCGACCTTCAATCGTAGCGATAACACAATTCGGGGAACGACGTCTCGGTCATTTTGACCTCCTACGTTGGATATGCCATAGACAAGGATTTGGACACTTTATCCAATTTTTCCCTGGAGAATATTCTTTTACAGAAGAAATCACAGCACGAATTCATGTTGAAGCTTTAATACAACAATCTGAAGCAAGCGGAGCAGGTATTTTTGTAGATTCGCTTATCTGTCCAACATTCGATCTTGCATTAGCTCATGCTCTCCAGATGCCTGGGATTAGTGGTTTGCCAAATAACTCCATCCTACTGGAATTCGATAAAAATCATCCAGAAGAAATAGACGAAGTTAAACTCGGTGCTCAACTTGCTGTTGCATCTCTATTCAATGTCCTTATCCTACGTTCAACGAAATACCGCTTTGGATACCGGTCCTCAATTCATGTATGGGTAACTGATGACAACATCAGTAATGTGCCTATGATGCTGTTACTGGCATATATACTGGTGGGACATCCAGAATGGAAACGTGCCAAGATCCGTCTATTTGCATGTTCCGGTTCTTGGGAAGCTGAATTGGATGCTAACAGACTCTCAGATGTTATCAAAGAAGGAAGACTTCCTATTTCTATGCAGAATGTCACCTCTGTACCTTATGATAGTGAGGAAGGATTAGAACAAGAAGTAGCACATAGATCCGCTCAAGCAGATTTGGTAATCTACGGAATAACAGCAGAAGACATAAATTCTGACCGATTGACAGACGTGCTGCAACGTTTCCAAGATGTTAACGATGTCTTATTCGTTCATTCCATAGAACAGATCGCAATTGATTAGAATCTGCTAACATATTCACAGAATGTTAAACCCATTACTAATCAACATATAGTATTGATAACCTCCACTATTTCTATTGAAAGACAAAAATGACACAGTATAATGCAAATCACCATCTTCCTATCACTGGATCCAATTGTTGGGAGACACTAATCAATTGAAAAACCCACTGTCTAATCTATTCAATAGATATTCTCATAAGGTTGGGCTGCCGCCTGGAACTCTTGTTTATGTCGGTGATGAACGGACAGAACCAACCCAGATTACCCAAATTGATTACAATGAGTCATATTATCATGAAAACACTATTGAAATGATTGAGGAATGTGATACATTTAAGAATGCTGAAACAGTAACATGGATATATATTCAAGGAATCCATGAGGAGAATTTCATCAGAAAGGTTGGTGAACATTTTGGTATCAACTCACTTGTCCTTGAAGACATTATGAATCCGACTCAACTCCCCAAGATAGAGGTATTTGATGAATATATATACGTTATACTCAAAGGTCTGAGTTATAATTCTGAGACGTATAGTGTATCTGACATACAAATAAATTTGATCATCGGTCAAAGCCACGTTATCTTAATCCAAGAAAGTGGAGAAAAGTTATTTAAACCTATTCACGATAGGATTGAAAATCAACAAGGTAGAATACGGATGATGCAGTCTGGATATCTTGCCTACGCATTGATTGATCTAATCGTTGACAATTACTTTGTCGTGATAGAGCAAATTAGCGATCAAATTGAAACAATAGAAGAAGAAACTATAACTAACCCCACACCTGAAATACTAAAAAAAATCAATAATTTAAGGGGACAAGTTCTATTACTTCGTAAACCTATAATTCCATTACGCGATGTAATTGAGGAAGTATTAAGTGAAGAAATACCTATACTCAAAGTTGATATACAACTCTATTATAAAGACTTATATGATCATCTAAACCAATTAATTCATTCATTGGATACGTTACGGATATGTGCATCAGGTTTGTTTGATACTTATAGTTCTGCACTAAGTCATAAAATGAATGAAGTAATGAAGGTATTGACAGTAGTTGCAACATTCTTCATACCATTGACCTTCATTGCAGGTATTTACGGAATGAATTTTAAAGTTATGCCTGAACTTGAAATGCAATGGGGTTATCCAGTTGCATTATCTGTAATGGTACTTATTGGTATTACAATGTTTATCTTTTTCAAAGTTAAGAAATGGCTCTAAATTCTGAACAAGAAATGTATATATTAACTGAGTTCCATAATTAAATCCAATTACCGCTGTAGGTTAGGTTTCGTTCCTCAATCCAACCCACAGAGATATTCGTACTGATTTATGGAACTCACGTAAGTATATCTCAATTGAGTAAAGATGCGAATTATTTTTTCTAAGTTGTAAAGGTGGATAATAGATGGATGTGTTGATTGATTTTTTTAACCAGTTAGGTGATTTCATAAATGCTATAATCAATTCACCATTTAAGGGAATTATATTAAGTGCAATCACTATAACTACTTTATTCATTCTAAAGGCAGTTTTAGGTTATTTTGTTAAAAATTATGTTTATAAACGAGCACAAGTAGAAACAAATGCACAAAATTTCATGGCAGTGTGGGGTTATGTATGGACTGCTGTAATCGCTATTTTTGGCATAATCAGTCTGAGTGGGTCTTTAAAAACGCTCGGTATTTCAGCAGGTTTCTTGGGAATGGTGTTAGGATGGTCCTTGCAAGCACCTGTTACAGGAATTGCAGCATGGTTAATGTTAATCTTGAAAAGACCTTTCAAAATTGGAGACCGTGTTATTATTGCGGGAATCACAGGTGATGTAATGGACATCACATTAACGCACGTAATCCTTAACCAGGTTGGTGGAACCGTATCCAGTGAAGAACGTTCAGGAAGGGGAATACTCATACCAAATGCCATTCTTTTTGGTCAAACTATAACAAATTTCACACTTGAAGAAGAATACATATTGGTTGAAGTTCCTGTCCGCATCACTTTTGAATCTAACTGGCAAGAAGCAGAACGAATTTTGGTAAATGCTGCAAAAGAGGTGGCTGCTGAAGTAATTGCGGATATAAACGAGGAGCCTTTTATCAGAGCTGAACTATTTGATGCTGGTATTATGATGAGACTCCGATATAAATGCCGTCCAGTTGATAGAGCAAGTAGCTTAAGTGATATTGTCAAGATTATTTTTCATGAATTCTCTATTAATGAAAATGTGGAATTCTGTTACGCACACACTGAAGTAATCTATTCATGGAAAGACAATGCTATGTTGACATCTGGGATAAACAAAACAGGTGGAATATAACTATGTTTAATAATACTGCCAAATTTCTTCTGAATTTTAAGTATATCTCTGTAGTATGGATAGTTGCAATAATCTTATGTACTATCATAGTTTACACATATATAACATTGCAAATGCGCAAGTATGTTGATACACATGCATATAAACCTGAAAATTCAGATAGATTCTTTTTTATTTGGCGATATTCCTTTATGTTCATCATAGCAACCATCATCATATTTTTGTTTTCTGACACATTTGGGTTACTTGGGTTGTCACTCGGTTTCATTATGACAGTTTTGAGTTGGGGACTCCGAAACCCAATTATGAATCTGGCAGCATGGTTACTTATTATTCTCAAAAAACCATATCAAATTGGTGATAGAGTGATTCTCGGACAATTGATCGGTGACGTAAAAAAGATAACAGTTATGCATACAATACTTGATCAGGTTGGAGGAACAGTGAGTAGCGAAGAAAAATCAGGACGAAGTGTATTAATTGCAAACTTACACCTTTTTAACTGGACTGTGGTAAATTATACACGAGATGAAAAATATATACTGGATGAAGTAATATTACGATTAACATATAAGTCTGATATAGATAAAGCTGAACAGATTATGTGTGAACAAGCAGCTGAAGTAACTGCGGATATCTGCACAGAACTCAGTGAAAAACCTTATGTTCGCTTTGAATTTATACCTTCAGGTGTCGTTGCAAAATTAAGGTATCGTGTTGTTGCAGTTGAACGTCCACAAGTTTCCACATTAATTGTTGAAGGCATATATAAAATGTTTACAGAAGAAAAAAACATTCAATTTGCTTATGTAAAAGAAGAAATTGAACTATCACCATACGGCACGCAGAATCCTCCTCCACAATATCTTCATGTGTAAACCACAATTTTATACTCACGTACTACAGGATAGATAAAGATGGATGAATTGATACAACAGATAGGTGACCTGTTCGAAATAACCGTTATCACTTTGGATAATGACATTAAAGTCTGGCAAATTGTAGTGTTTGCCGCTATTTTGGTTGCATCGGTGGTGGTTGCTGGTTATTTACGGAGATGGTTACGTCGTCTATTTGATCGGTTGAATTTAACACAGAATTTCGTAAACCGATTGCTTGCTATTCTTTTTCTAATAGTCTTGGTGGTTGGTATAGGGGTTGCATTCAACGTTGCCCAAATTAGTACAGGACTATTTGGTAAGATATTTAACTATCCAATTGCGGAACTATTCCAAACAACACAAAAGTCTGAAGAATCTACCGGGCTTTCTTCGTTATTCCAAACTCTACTTGGTAGAAAAACTGAAACAGTTGATAGCGATGCACAGAGATTAACCTTAGCAAGCATTTTTTATGGATTTGCTATCATCTTCGGAATGTATGTTCTGTCAAAGTACGCGCAATTAGTCCTTCAGCGACAAGTATTACAAGGATTCCAAATTGATAGACATACGCAATTCATCATACTTCGGTTTTTCCACTTTATACTTATTACATTGGGTGTTCTAATCAGTCTCAATACCCTTGGAATAAGCTTCACGAGTTTAGCGATTATTTTTGGTGGGTTGAGTATCGGTATTGGTTTCGGTTTACAGAATACGGTTGCCAATTTGTTAGCAGGATTGATTCTGATTTTTGAACGACCCATCAAAATTGGGGATTTAGTAGAAATAATAGACGTTAATATATTCGGTAGAGTGAGTAGTATCAATCTCCGTTCAACAGTCATTATTTCACTTGATGAAAAGGAGGTAATTGTTCCAAATTCACAATTGGTTACTGAACCCGTACATAATCTCACACACTACAATTATCGGTTCCGTGTTCATGTTCCAGTCGGTGTCTCATACGGTTCAGACGTAGAACTTGTCAGAAAAGCACTGATTGAGGTGGCACACGAACATCCTGAAGTGATAAAAGAACCGACAAGTAATATGGAGAACGTCACAGCCCCTTTTGTCCGGTTTACTAATTTTGGTGAATCATCTTTAGATTTTGAACTATTGGCATGGATTCAAGACTCGTTCAAGAGATTTGATGTTGCAAGCGACTTGCATTTTATGATTTGGGAAAAGTTCAAGGAATATGACATCAGAATCCCATTCCCACAAAGAGATGTACATTTTTATCCAAAGGACGATTAACAGCAATCACTTCATTAGCGTTTAAACGGTCTATCGAGGGATGTTTGTATGCCGAATTACCTCACCTTCAACAAGGTAGTATACCTCCTCACCGATATTTGCTGCGAGGTCACCGACTCGTTCTAAATGACGGAAAAGAAGTAGATGACTAATACCAGTTTGGATGAGCTGCGGTTGGTCAGTCAAGAGAGTGCATAGTTCACTTACCATTTGTTCGTATATAGTATTAACTTTGCCATCACGTTCTCTGAGTTCTCTCGCAAGTTCGGCGTTTCGATTGACCAAAGCATCAAGTGCATCCTTTACCATCTCTTGTATAATCAGGGTTATAGATGGGAGATCAACAAATGGCTGCATTGGTGGATATTCTATTAGTTCAATACTACGTCTTGAGATGGAGACACATTTGTCGGCTAACCTTTCAATATTTCGGTTCACCTTCATTGCCATCGTCAGATACCGCAATTCAAAGGCTACAGGTTGGTGGCGCGCAATGAGTTGAATACATCTTGCTTCAATTTCGTTCTCAAGTTTGTCAACTGTATCATCAATTGCGATAACCCGTAGAGCCAGATCCTCGTTGCGGTTTAAAACTGATTGAACAGCATCTCGCAACATGTTTTCTGCTATCCCACCCATTTTAAGGAGTTGGTGCTGAAGTTCTTTGAGTTCTGATTCAAGGTAATGTTGCATCTAAACTTCCTTACGATTTATCTTAACCCAATCTACCTGTAACATAGTCCTCAGTCCGTTTATCATTTGGATTCGTAAAGATCTGTTCAGTTTGTCCGAATTCTACCAATTCTCCACAATAAAGGAAACCAGCCACGTCTGATACGCGTGCAGCTTGCCTTCTCTTGTTGGTAACAAAAATTAACGTATATTGGGTTTTAAGGTTCTGAACTATTGCTTCCAATTTAGGGGTTTCAGTAGCGTCCAGTTGTTCACACGGTTCATCAAAAATCAGCACTTCAGGATTACCTGCTAATGCACGAGCAACACAAAGCTGTTGCTGTTGCCCGTTAGAGAGAATATCTGGAGAGGATTTCAGGTTGTCACAAACCTCATCCCATAGATGTGCCTTCCTAAGACTATCCTCAACGATATCGTCGAGTTGTATAGTATCTTTCATACCATCCATACGCGCACCATAGGCAACATTGTCATATATTGATTTACTGAAAGGGATCGGCTTTTGAAAAATCATCCCTATCTGTTTAGTTACTTCGGAGGTATTTATTTTCGGGGCATAAAGATCCCTCCCCTTAAAAAGTATTTTTCCTGTGTGTCTAAAATCCACAGACAAATCATTTAAACGGTTCAAACAACGCACCAAGGTAGTTTTACCTGAATTTGATGGTCCAATAAAGGCTGTAACCTGCTTAGATAATACATCAAATGTCAGGTTTTTAAGAACCTGGTTTTTTCCATACCAAACATTCAATTCACTTATGTGTAGAATGGGAATATTATTTTGTTGAGGCATTCCTCAATAAATCCAATCTTAATAATGTTGAGAAACTGTGTCTGAAATGTAGATAATAGATCAATCTTGTTTTATTCTATCAAAAAGACTTTTTCTTCTCAAATAAACATGAGATAACACTGAATAGAAGTGCGGATAATAGAAGAACAATAACATTATTTGGAATATCAAATGAATGTATTGAATTTGATTCGGTGATTTTCCATCCGCAAATTACGATAAATAGTGCAGCAATTGCCAGCACTCGTGATATTGCTGTGAATATTCCCACCAATATCGTTGGAATGGTGTTTGGAATAACATGGTCTCTAATTACACGCATTCTGTTTGCCCCTAAAGCATACGCTGCTTCACGAACAGATATATCAACTCCTTGAATCACTTTTTGTGTTGTCTGAATCGTAACCGGAACCACAAGGAAGAAAACAGCGATTGTTAGCGTGAGATAAGATAATTGCTGTGATTTGACAACTATAAAGTAGACACAGAATAAGCCATATACTAATGATGGAATACATGCAAAAATTGCAATTATCCGTTCAATAATACGGTACTGCCAAGATCTATGTGATAACCATTCTTCTAAGTAAAATGCTACTGCAAGACTAAAGAGAATAAGAACACAACATATCGGGATCATTCCGTAAAGATACCCATAAATTGTGGACAAAGTATCTATCACTACCCCACCAGATGTGATTTTACCCTCAACATAAGACGTTGATGCTGCGAAGTTCCAGAACATAAATAAAACTAATGCAAGTATTACTATAGCGATGACATTATATAATAGATTTGACCTGTTCATGATATTAGCATTTTTTCTAAAGAGATGCTTGCATCGGACAGGCGTAAGGGACAAGTATGGGAACAAAAATCTCTTGATTTATTGTTGAATTTGACCTATCCGTAGCGCATTTGCACATAATCTGCTGTTTTCGGATGTTCAGGGGTTTCAAAAAGTGCTTGCGTTTCCCGATGTTCTATCAACTCACCAAGAAACATATATATGCACTCATCGCTAATTCGTCGTGCTTGTGCCATATTATGTGTCACAATTAAAAAAGTATATGTTCCAGCGAGGACTGACATAAGTTCTTCAACAGCAAGTGTGCCCTTGGCATCAAGTGCTGAGCAAGGTTCATCCATCAAGATTATCTTTGGTTTCAACGGTAACAACCGGGCAATACATAATTTCTGTTGCTGTTCAAGTTGTAGTGATGTTGCTCGTGTTTTCAATTTATCCTTTAAATCATCCCATAGAAATACGGAGGTAAGTGCTTCTTCAACGATTTCATCAGATTGTGTACGTGTTAGACTTCTAAAAGGCGAATGTATCCGTAAACCGAAGAGTATATTCTCATAGACTGATATTGGCAAGGGGTTTGGACGTTGAAATACCATACCCACAGTTTTCCTCAATTCCAACAGCGAGACATCCGAATCGTAGATATTCTTTCCTAAAATCTTTATCTCACCTTTTGTCGTAACGTTGCCGTATCGCTCATTTACACGGTTAAAACAGCGGAGAAGAGTCGTTTTTCCACACCCAGAAGGTCCAATCAGACCAGTGATTTTACCATCGGGAATTTTCACACTTACATCCATAAGTGCCTGAAAATCACCATACCAGAGACTAAGATTCTCTGTTTCAATACTGAAGTTATTCGTTTCCAAGTATTATACTCCTCTGTCTCGTTATCCAAAGTTACCGTTTACATAGTCATAGGTAGATTGATTCGAAGGATTATCGGAGAAAATAACATCTGTTTCGTCAATTTCAATCAAATCTCCGTTTAGCATAAATGCAGTGCGATTAGCCAATCGTTTCGCCTGTTGAACTAAATTTGTAACGAGCAATATCGTCATCTCATTTTTGAGTGTCTTGAGGACATCTTCAATACGCATCGTTGTAATCGGATCAACAGCAATTGAGAATTCATCCAGACACAGAACTTCAGGTTGGTGCGATAGTGCGCGTGCAATGGTCAAACGTTGCTGTTGTCCTCCTGAGAGTTTTGTTCCGAGAGAATCCAATCTATCTTTAACTTCATCCCATAATGCTGCTTGCTGTAGACATCGTTCAACGATTTCATCTATTTCTGCTTTATTTCGGATTCCTGCTGTCCTTGGAGCGAAGGCAACGTTATCGTAGATGGTAAGTGGCAACCCCACTGGCAAAGGAAGCACCATACCGATACGTCTACGCAACCCGTAAACGTCCCCGATTGAATTGATATCTTCACCGTCTAACTTTACAGTGCCTTCAACGGAAATACCTTGATTGAACTCTAAAGTGCGATTGATGACCTTTAACAGTGTCGTTTTTCCTGACTGTGCTGGACCTATGATTCCAAGTATTTCGTTCGGATGAACATTCAAGGAAATGCCATTCAAAGCTTGTGTATCTCCGTAAGACACCTTTAGATTGGCAATTTCAATTTTGTTTTCCACTTAATCCTCGCTTCGCTAAATTATTACTATAGTTTGGACAATTTTAATAGTTATCTGAAATTTGTTTAATGAAATGCTGTGCATCCTAACCAGTTTTGTTTTTCCACCTGTCGCCCCGCTGGGGCTTGTGTCTGGGAGTTTCATGTTTTATACACATTCCGCCCCGCTGGGGCTGTTCAGATATGTATAAAACATCCTTTTCTACGAGTTACGATCCCTAAGATAACTCGCAAATAGTAGAGAATCCTTGAATACCCAACAGTGAAAAATATTAGAAATACGGACGATAATGCTGCAGGGATTGAATGAAACAAATTAGGTTGTTCCGATCTTTCAAATAGGTATATACAATATGCTGAGAAGAAAAGAAATACGATCAACAGAATAACAAATGCAAGAATCTTCTGTAGAATCCCATTACTATTTTTCATCTTCTTCACCATCGTCCCCGTTTTGAAGTTCCTCTTCCACCCTCGCTTCAGTTAGAACGGAAGCTAATAATCCAGATGGAATAGCAATAAGTCCTACACCTACTAAGGCAACCAATGCAGTGAAGATTTTACCGCCAGGGGTAACAGGATACACATCACCATATCCAATAGTTGTTAGCGATACGATTGCCCACCACATAGCATCTGGTATAGAACCAAATGCCTCAGGTTGTGCGTCTTTTTCAAAAAAGTAGATACCACATGCAGCTAAATAAACAAACAGCGAACACAGAATTACAAGTGCAAGAAGTTCTCTTCTGACTTCACCTAATGCCTCAATCATTCTATCCACTGCCAAGACGAATCGTGTTGCTTTAAAGATTCTGAATATTCGTAAGAATCTGAGAACACGTAGCACACGAAACCCAGGAATAAGCACGAGAGCGGGTAAAATCGCAAGTAGATCAATTATACCGAAGAAACTGAATATAAACCCTTTCCTATCAGGGGCAGTGTAGACACGTAAAATATATTCTACTGAAAAAAGCGTTAAAAACGACCAATCTATTATTACAAAATAGGATTCATATTTATCAAATGCAGATTCAGTCTCAAGAACAAAGGCTGCTGCAGAAGCGAGAATCAAAAATTGAATGATCCCACTTATTAAAGGTCCTTCTATTATTTCGTATAAGTCTTTTCGAAAACCTGTGTGTTCATCGTTAACTTCATTCAACATGGGTAACATCCTATAATACGCCCTCTGGCGAGATAGCAGACTACAATAACGAAATCCACAATACCAGCAAGTGGCACTCCTGCTTTCAAAACCAATGAACTACCACTTCTTTCGCGTTCTAAGATATACCCGCAGAATTATTGAGGCAGCATTCACAAGTAGGACACTGCCGACAAGTACAATCGCAGTGCCATAAGGAATGCCCTCTGTAACATCCGGCACCTGTGTAGAAATCGTATAGAGGTGTAATGAAAGTGCCATACACTGGTCAAATATATTATATGCAAAAAAGTCGCCTTCTGCAATAGGTTTAAAAAACACTGCCCCCGTGAACATAATAGGTGCTGTTTCACCTGCAGCACGGGATACTTGTAGAATTACACCTGTTAGAATACCGCTAATTGAGTTTGGTAGAACAATCCTACGAATCGTTTGCCAACGTGTTGCACCGAGATTCCAGCATGCTTCACGGAAAGACATCGGTACGGCTTTCAGTGCTTCTGTTGTGCTTGCGATGATAACAGGTAATGTCATAATTGCTAATGTTAGGGATGCGGCAAGTATTGACTCACCTAAACCAGCAAACAACACAAATGCCCCAACACCGAACAGTGCATGCACAATACTTGGCACGCCTGCAAGGTTCACTACAGCCAGGTTCACTATGCGCGTAAACCAATTATCTCGTGCATACTCGTTCAAATATACAGAAGCAAACACACCAATCGGGGCTGTTACTAATAGGGAAACCACAACAAGATAGATTGTACCCAAGAATGGTGCCCAAATACCACCAGCACGCATATTATCTTTTGGATTCGTGAACAGAAAATCAAGAGACAGCACTGGCAGTGCCTTGTAGAAAAGGTATCCGATAATTAGAAGCAATGGCAGAATCATCAAACAGGTCATTATGAGGAAGAATATTTTGACCACATTCTCTATATGCCTGTTCTGTTTTCCGATGGCTGTTTCAGTAAACATGTCCTGTGCAGATATATCAGTTTCGGTATTCATAAATTCCTTGATAGTAATACCAATTTCTAATAAATAAAACTACATTTTGAGACTTTAATACTAATTCTAATGTCCGAGGCGCAATGAATTGCGCGACTACGAACGCGTTTTTTGTTAATGAGAAGTTATTATTTAGAAATGGTATAACGTGTGTTAACTTTGACGAATTCCTTTAATCACTAAATCAGCAATAAGGTTTACCACGAATGTAATTGAAAATAGTAAGATTCCAATAATAAATAATACTTGGTAATGTTCTCCACCTCTTGCCACTTCACCTAACTCCGCTGCAATAGTTGCTGTAAGAGTGCGTATCCACGAAAGTGGTCCAGACGGAATGTTGACTGAATGTCCAGTTGCCATCAGGACAGCCATCGTTTCACCGATGGAACGCGCTGCACCGAGTAATACTGCTGCCAACAAACCATTCTTTGCTGCGGGTAATAACACTCTATATATAACCTGCCAACGTGTTGCACCAAGTGCTTCTGCAGCTTCACGATAAGAATCTGGAACAGCCTTCAAGGCATCCTCTGCGATGGAAACTATGATAGGAACACTCATCAATGCAAGCATAATACCACCATTAAGCATTGTCAAACCGATAGGTGCATTGAATACTTGTATAATTAGTTGGTTCATCAATGTTAACCCGATGAATCCCCATACAACCGATGGAATCGCAGCAAGAAATTCAATGACAATTTTGAAGGTTTCCCTTAACTTTGGACTGCAAAACTCAGATACATAGATTGCAGCACCAAGTCCAAATGGAACAGCGAGCAACATTGCCAGTGCGGTCACACTGAATGTACCGAGTATTAGTGCGAATGTGCCGTATCTTTTGTTTTCAAGCGATGTTGGATACCACTCTTCACTTGTCAAGAACTGCCATATATCTAAACCACCAAATAGAAAACCTGCTCCCTCCTTAAAAACGAAGAAAAAGATGCCAAAAACAAAAATGATTGAACTTATTCCGCAAATGCTAATGTAGGCATCAATTACAGTCTCTGATGAGGTTTCGGAGTCAGGTCCATACTGATTACTACCTTCAGTACCTTTAATGAATCCTAATTCAACACATGTCCAAAGACCATTAATAACTGTGATAAGATGGAACAGTTCCCACCATCCTGAAGTTAGTTTGACGGCGAGTATACTGACAGAACAGATAAGTGGAACAATATGAAACAATAACCACAATGCTGACTTGTTCTTGTCTTGCCAACGTTTTGCGGATATGGTTATGTGGACCAGAGCAAGTACTAAGAGGATAATCACTTGAATATGTTCAAGTGATTTGTTTATTGGAAAATCAAATGTTACTGCGGATACAGCAAATATGACGAATATTGGTAAATTCAGCAACCACCAACCCGATCTGTTGATCCGTCCTTCAAATGAAAATAAGATTTGAATAAATTTCATTAAAACAAGAAAACCTTCAGTTTTTAGTTAACGGAACAAATCCAAGTTCCTCAACGATCTTTTGTCCTTCATCAGATAAAATCCAATCCAGATATGCTTTTGCTTCACCTGTTGGTTCACCAAGGGAATACATGTAAAGAGGACGTGCAATCGGGTATGTTTTTGCTATTACGTTCTCAAGATTGGGTGCGTAGTATGGTTGATCTGCTGTGGTTGCAACCTTTAACATCTTCACATGGTCTGTTGCATACCCCATACCACTATAGCCGATAGCACAATGTGTACGTCCAATAACTTCCACCACATCTTTTGAACCGTGTAAATCTAACGATCCCGATTCAAAATCGCGCTCTTTACCAAGAAGTGCTTCTCTAAAGTAAAAATATGTGCCTGAGTTTGACTGTCGGCTGATTCGTATGATTTTATCACTTCTGCATCCAGAATTAGCAATTCCAAGTTGATCCCATCTGGTTATCGTTCCTTCTTCTCCATATATTTCTGCAAGTTGTGGGATAGTAATTTCGTTGAGTGGGTTGTCTTTGTGAACATATACAGCGAGTGCATCATATCCAACAATGAACTCAATAGGTTCTTTACCTGTGTTTTTCGTCGCCTCTTCCTTCTCCTTAGGTTTTATCTGTCGACTACAGTTGGCAATATCAACAGTGCCATTGATCAATGCAGCAACACCTGTTCCTGATCCTCCACCTGACACCTCAACTGATACAGTGTCAGAAATATCGGAATACACTTCAGCCCATGCCTGTGCTAAATTGACCATAGTATCCGAGCCTTTATTTTTGATGATGGAATGTCCTGAGACTTCTCCTGTCTCCTTACCTGACGATCCATCTCTTATGACAAAACCATATATGGAAACAACCAGTATGGTCAAGACAACATAAATGATTAATCCTCTATATTTCATGAAAACATTCCTATGGCAAAAGTATATCTTGTATTATAACAATGAATTGTTACGAAAGTGAGACAAAACTGGGTATAGTTTCTGTCATAATAGAAAAAACAAAGATACCATTACAAGATATTCGTGTCATCTAACAAAGTTAACGATCATCTTATACCAATTCTAATAAATTAAACCACATTTTTAGACTTTAATTCTAATCTGAATGTCCGAGGCGCAATGAATTGCGCGACTACAAGCATAACCGATACGTAAAGTGTCAATACGGGCGGGGAAACCCCGCCCCTACGATAATGTCCGAGGCGCAATGAATTGCGCGACTACAAACGCGTTTTCTCCTTAAGTTGACATATATAGGGCGCGGAAACCTCACCCCTACGATAATGTAAGAGGCGCAATAAATTGCGCGACTACAAACGCGGTTTTTCGTTAATAAAAAGTTTTCATTTCGAAATGATGTTATAGTTTAACGGATGGTTGTATGGGAAGTGAAATTAATCAATAGAGTGGAACAATATATATCCAATATGTTTTATGTGGGTTTCAGAATTTCTTGTCTGAACCAGGATTTTCAGGATTTCAGGATTTTCAGGATAAGAGAAAGCTATACACCTGTCGCCCCGCTGGGGCTCTTTGTTGATGGATACCCGTTAACTATACACCTTTCGCCTCTCCGAGGCTATAGTGTACATGTCACGGGCTTGCTACGGGCGAGGGGACCTCGCCCCTACGATAGGCATGAGGTGACAAATGTAAGAGGCGCAATGAATTGCGCGACTACAAACGCGTTTTCTCCTTAAGTTGACATATATAGGGCGGGAGACCCGCCCCTACGATGAGATGGGACAATACAGGTGAGGAACCTGTCAAGATGATACGGGCGGGGAGACCCCGCCCCTACGATGTTGTCTGAACCAAGATTTTTGGGATAAGAGGTGGCTCCTACAGAAGAAAGTAAAATTTAGATGAAATTGTTTGCTTTATGTGGTAGAATATAGAGTTAATTATTACTGTGCATGCTCTTAGTGCACAAATAACAATTATATGGAGATAGAAAAATGGGATTCCCTGGTGGGTTGGAATGGGTCATTATATTAGCAATTGTGATACTTTTGTTTGGATCGAAAAAGTTACCTGAATTAGCACGTGGTCTTGGAAAAAGTATTACAAATTTTAAATCTGGATTAAAAGAAGACCAGTCGGATGAAGCAGAAACGACAGCGCAGACGGAAGGTGAAGCACCACAGAAAGAGGAAGTTAGTTAGATTTTTAAACCATTTTTATTAATCAAGTCTCATTAGATTTAGGAAATCTCACGCTGTGTAGAATGTAAGAGGCGCGTGAATTGCGCGACTACAAACGCGTTTTTGTTTATGAGACAAATAATTTAAAATGGGATTATATATACGATGAAAGAGAAATTACCTGATTTTCTTCAGGGTGTCATAGAAGAATATCCTGATGTTTGGAAAGCGTATCAGGGTTTGGGTGAGGCGTGTGGTACTGCTGGACCTCTTGACTCTAAAACTGTGCGTCTTACTAAACTTGCGCTTGCTATTGGTGCGAAGTCTGAAGGTGCTGTGCATTCGCATACACGTCGTGCGCTGCGTGAAGGAATAACACGAGAGGAGATACAACAGGTTGCGCTGCTTGCTGTTACATCTATCGGTTGGTCTTCAAGTATGGCAGCCTTGTCTTGGATTCAGGATGTTGTGGACAAACAACCTCAGTCTGATTGAGAACAGACGTATGGAAGTAGATGGAAAACGTCAGAATATAATATTCGCAAAACGAACTTGTTGGGTTTTAATTCTTATTGCGTTTTTGTCGTTTATGCCGTCTATTAGCAGGTCTGAATCAACCGCGGAATTACAACAGGGTGTAGAATACGTCAAGTTAAAACTATACACGAAAGCTGTAGATACCTTTAAATCAATTTTGGTGCGAAATCCGACAGATATTAATGTTCTCTTTCAATTAGCAAATGTCTATAAGTTACAGGATGCGTTAGAATTATCCATAAAGACTGCAAACGAAATATTCAAAATAGCAGCCTCACAAAATCTATCAACAAACGAGCGTTTATTTGGATTTACACATCTTCTGCTTTCTGAAATCTACTGCAAACAGAGCAAATTAGACATCGCTGAGAAACATGCGATTGAAGCAGTTGAAAGATGTTCTACGGTAGCAGATACACATTACCGTCTCGGTTATATCTATACCCATCAAGCAAAATTTGACAAGGCACATGCTTCGTTTAAACGTACCCTTGCGTTGAAACCGAATTTTGCTGAAGTCTATGAGTGGTTGGGTTTAATTGCGCTGATGCAACACAAGCCACAGGAAGCGGTATCTCACTATAAGACTGCGATTCAGCATAAACCGTTCATTCAGAGTGCCTATTATAACCTTGCGAAAGCGTATCGTCTTCTTGGGGATATGGATTCGGCAACAGAACAGCTGAAACTTTTCCGTGAGATGAAGGCATATTACGACAAGACTTACGCGATTGAAGACACGCTTGCTGAAGACCCTACGAACACTGCCCTTTGGTTGACATTGGCGGAAATCCATGTTGCTCATAAGCATATCTCTGCGGCAATTTCTACTTATCAAGTAATGCTTCGGTTGAATCCTACTTTTGTTACAGGATATGATAAACTGGGTAGGTTGTTAATGGATATTGATATGCATCAGCAGGCGATTCCGCTATTCAATAAAGTGCTGGAATTGAATCCTAATGCTGTTGAAGCACATGTGAGATTAGGGTGGATCTATAGTTCTCAGAAAGTGTATGATAAGGCTGAATTGCATCTACAAAAGGCAATTCAGAAAATGCCGAAGTTGACTTTGGCGTATCATGGGTTGGCGGAGATTTATGCACAACAGCAACAGATTGATAAAGCGATTGAAGTTTATCAACACATTACAAAAATAAAACCGAATGATAGAGATGCTTTGGAGGCATTGAATAAGTTAGAACGTTTGAAGCAGGGGACACAAAGGAAGTAGAACGTATCTCAAAATTATTTATATCGTGATTTTATTGTGCTGCGGCAGTTCTTATATGAAGATTAATTTATTGAATTACTTGTTGTCTGAACCAGGATTTCCAAGATTTCAGGATTTCCAGGATTAGGAGTTGGTGAGTATATATTCTATTGCAAAGGATGAAGGGTTACCTTGACAAAGGAACATTGGCATACAAATCTCTTATTCTGTAAATCTTGGTTCAGACACAATATTTGTTGGAGGTCGTTTTGCTCGATCCGACCTACGAGAATGTCCGAAGTGAAGATGGGCGAGGAAACCTCGCCCCTACGATGTTGTCTGAACCAGGATTTCCAAATCAACGGTATGAATGCCATTTAGGCATTCCCCGGGATTTCAGGATTTGCAGGATTATGAGTTGGTGAGTATATATTCTATTGCAAAGGATGCAGGGTTACCTTTGACAAAAGAACATTGGAAGACAAGTCTCTTCT
>JAJDWI010000031.1 GCA_022825665.1 Candidatus Poribacteria bacterium | reverse complement strand
TTAAGGATCACAACTCGCAGAAAAGGATGTTTTATACATATCTGAACAGCCCCAGCGGGGCGGAATGTGTATAGAACATGAAACTCCCAGACACAAAGCCCCAGCGGGGCGACAGGTGGAAAAACTAAAACTGGTTAGGATACACAGTATTTAATTAAACAAATTTCAGATAACTATTAAAATTGTCCAAACTATAGTAAAATATAGGATAATTAGAAATTGTGATCAGGATTAAGATGTCATCTAATCAAATAGGATTAACCAACAAACAAAGAACATGCTATCAAACTAATGGGTATGTCGTTCTTGAAAGTATTTTCGCTCAGGATGAATGTCAACATTTTGTAGAACACATGGAAGATTTGAGTACAGGACGGAAGGAAATACAGGGATTTTTCCAACAAAACAAGTACGGATTTCGCACGTTTAATCAACATTTATACGATCCGATTGTTTTGGATTTTCTCATAGATTCACGGTTACATCAACCACTTGCGGATTGTTTTAGGGACGAACCTGAAGCGATTCAAACGATGCACTTCTATGAAGGGTCAGAACATCCGTTACATCAAGACCAATACTACCTGCCAGATTGTATATCAGCGTGGGTTGCAATGGTAGATGTTGATGAATACAACGGTCCTTTGATTGTCCAACCCGGTTCACACAAGGGCAGGTTAATCACGAAGAATGATGTACCGATGGCGTTACAACCGGATGAAACCTACGAACAACAACAGACCAAACGTTATTTCCCTAAGGTCAAAGAAGTCTTTGACGAAAATGGTATTGATGAAGTCAAAGTCCTTGTAAATCAAGGAGATGTTATTCTTTTTCATGGAAAGTTAATTCATGGTGGTGCTCCAGTGCTAAAACCTGGTACACGCAGGCATGCATTAGCGTGTCACTACATTCCGTCCAGTTCAGAAAATTGGGATCGTGATTGGGAACGTATATCTTTTGATGGCAATCGACGCATCCATTACAATAAGACATAATATTATAATAGTTATAGCCGTTTGGACAAATCCTAATCCAACATCCTAACCCAGACAGAACAGGCGCGGTTAGCAGTGGTGCAAGCCGGACTTAAAAAAGTTGTCCTTACAAACCGACAAACTTGGCGATGAGGCAAGTTATCTTCAAAGGATTGAAAAACCAAGCTTTAAGGTGCGTTATTCCTTTGGCATGCCTCACCATCTGGCTGAAGGAGATATCATCGACTTAGGTGAATTTCAAATGGAAATGAGACCTTTCACACCACTCCAAGGGGAATAATTATGAAATCCAGCATTAAAAAGATTCTGAAAATAATCTGTTTGAGTCTTATTCTTTTGCCATTGGCAACGTACGCCGTCCCAACAGGGGAAATCATCTTTAGACATCCAGTGGAGCCCAACCAATTATGGATCGGAAATGTAAATGATGAACAGAATGCAAGACCAATTTTCAAACTACCCCATATTATCTCGTCGTTCTCTATACAAAGAGATGGTCGCTACATTGTTCTTGTTGTCAAGATAACAGGCGACAACGAGTTTGAATCTTTTTACGACGTTTACCTTTTGGATAGAGAGAATTTGGATGCAGAGGCGAAAAAGCTGACGCAAGGACAACATAGTGAAATCATTGATGCCGACATCTCACCGGATAGAGATGTGATTTTCACGAACCATTCATTTATCATAATTGAGGAAGCACCAAAGCGCGGTCTCTATCTCGTTCCAAATGATGAGGTTCAAAAAAAGAAGCCAACCGCTAAACTGATACAACAAGTGAATGCCTATCATGTTGATTGGGCACCTGATGGAAATAAAATTGCCTATACCACAGACACAGGTATTTTTCTTTTCAATATTTTAACGAAACAGGTCTCATTTATCATCAAAGACGGTGACCACCCTGTTTTCTCACCAAATTCAAAGCAACTGGCATTTATCACCAAAACTAAACCGTATAAACTTGGTATTATCTCCATTGTAGGACCTCGAAACTTACACTTTATAGAAGAACTTGAAAAAGGTATTGACATCAATCACCTTACTTGGTCAATTGATGGGCAATACCTTGTTTATACCTTATTCAACACTGATCCCGCGCACACCAATTTCGCAGTGAATATTGAAAATGGGCAGACAGAACGAATTTTGAAATCGTATTTCAATGGAGGATTGGATAAATTTGAATGGGCAACCAGAGCATACGCTCTCGAACCTACAGGATTACTTACTACCCTTTGGGGAAAAATAAAACAGAAATAATGGTGGTATTTTTATGACCACAGTTTTAATTCTTATAGTTTGGAAAGTTATACGACACTGTTCACAACAACACTATTTTTCTGTGAGTTTTGAAATAAGCAAAACTCACAGAAAATGTGAAAACAAACGACCATCCTACATGAAACTAATCAGATTCGCAAATTTCAACGACATGTCCAAAATAAATGTTCAAAATCAGTGATTTCTAACAAAATATAGAAAAACAAGAGTGTTTATCAAACATAATTCATATCTGTTCGGAAGTCCAAACATGATGAAACTGTCCAAACTATACTATAACAGTTAACCTAATGTAATTTAGTCACAATAAAGGAGAATATTAAATGCAACGCATAATCTCTCTATTGATCTGTTTTGTCTTTACAGTTAGTTTCTCTCTTCCAATAATAGCACAAGAAGAGAAAAAAGAAGCGAAACCCGCAACACAGCAAACCTCTGCTAAACCGAAAAAAGAATTTGAAGATTTCAGCAAAGTAACTGAAGATAGTAAAAGTTATCAAGGTTTCTTCAAACTATACGAAAAAAAAGAGAATCTTTACTGTGAAATACTCCCATCACAAATAAACCAACCTTTTCTGTGTATGATTAGTATCGCGCGCGGCATAGGATCAGGATACCTTCTATCAGGTATGACAATGGATGAATGGCTGCTTGAGTGGCGACGTGTCGGTGATAAGGTTCATCTCGTCCGAAAAAATGTACGTTTCCGTGCTGACAAAGGAACACCGATAGCAGAAGCCGTAGATTTGGGTTATAGCGACTCAGTCCTATTTGCACTTAAACTTGAAAGTGTACATCCCCAACGAAAGAGTCTGTTAGTGAATATTTCACCAGTTTTCATGTCAGACTTACTACCATTGGCAGGTCAAATTGGCGGTGGTGCCCGTTTTGATAAAGGTCGTAGCACATGGGGACCAATCAAGGCATTTCCCAAGAACGTTGAGTTGAGAGTCAATGCAGTGTATTCTGCAAGTGGCAGTCGTGAAACTATACCCGACAGTCGTGGCATACAAGTATCAGTACACTACAGTCTCGCAAAACTACCATCCAACAACTATCAACCCCGTCTTGCTGATGATCGTATGGGACACTTCATGACCACAGTTAAAGACTTCTCACTTAAAACCAGCGATGAACCCTTTATTCGTTACGTCAATCGTTGGCATTTGGAAAAGGCTGACAAGAAGGCAAAACTATCCCCGCCGAAAGATCCAATAATCTTCTACATTGAGAAAACTGTGCCTCATCGGTATCGTCCGTATGTTCGACAAGGAATACTGGAATGGAACAAGGCATTTGAAAAAGCAGGTTTTATTGATGCAATTGAAGCACGTATCCAGCAAGATCATGAGAATTGGGATCCTGAAGATGCCCGCTATAATACGATACGTTGGGTCGTCGGGGCATCCTTTGCAATTGGACCTTCCCGCGTTAATCCGCTAACAGGACAGATTCTGGACGCAGATATTCTTGTTGGCGAAAGTTGGATAAGGTCTTGGCAACGGGAGTATACAACTTTCTTTGATGAAGTTGAACATGAACGTAATCATCCAATTGATGAATCATCGCGACATAACTGCCAAATGGCTACGGGACTTGCACAACAGATGGGTTTCATGGCAAGTGTATTACAAGCGCGTGGCATGATTGACGATGGAGAACTTCCAGAAGAGTATATTGGTCAAGCACTCAAAGCATTGATAATGCACGAAGTCGGTCATACTTTAGGAATACGGCACAACTTTAAAGCGAGTACGATCTATACGCTTGATGAACTCAACAAAAAGACTGGTAAAGCACTCCACGGTTCCGTGATGGAATATGATGCAGTCAATATTGCCCCCGAAGGAGAAAAACAAGGTGATTATTATTCAACTACAATCGGTCCCTGGGACTACTGGGTAATTGAGTATGCATATAAACCTGTTGGCGGTAGCAATCCAGAAGCAGAATTACCAGAGTTGCAAAAAATCGCATCACGTGTCGCATCCTCAGAACTAAGATATGCCACTGATGGTGATGCATCTATGTATCAATATCGTGACCTTGATCCGTTAGTCAACCGTTGGGATCTTGGGGCAGACCCGCTAAATTTTGCTAAGCAACGTCGTGAGATTGTCGCAGATCTTTGGGACGAAATTGCAGATAAAGTCACCTCAGATGGAATGGGGTATCAACGCGTCAGACGCGCCTTCAGGTCACTGCTGGGTCAATATAGCCGTGCAATGTTCCTTGCGACACGATTCATCGGGGGACAATACCACCATCGCGATCACAAAGGAGATGAAAACGCACGTTTACCTTATGTGCCTGTTCCCGCGAAAAAACAACGCGAGGCACTGGCATTTATCAAAGAACATGCACTATCGGATAACACATTTGATTTCCCTCCGAAGCTACTAAACAGCATAGCAATTACACGTTGGAGTGATTGGGGAACAAGTAGTGGCAATTCCACACGATTAGATTACCCAATTCACGATGTTATTTTGCGGAATCAAAGCCAAATTATTGGTCGCTTGCTTGATGCAAATGTTCTTGCCCGCGTTCAAGACACCGAGCTTAAATTCTCCGATGATGATGTATTCACATTACCAGAACTCTTTACAGGAATCACAGATGCTGTCTGGGTTGAACTTGATAAGAATGCTGATGCTAAACAGTGGACAAATTCAGACGCGTTTATCTCCAGTTTCCGTCGCGGTTTGCAACGTGAACATCTGAAGCAATTAATCAAACTTGTACTGGCAGCAGATAGTGGCACACCTGAAGATGCGAGATCTCTTGCGCGACTCCATCTCAAGCAAATCAATGATCGTCTGAAAAATGTCCTACAAAATTCAGGACAAAAACTTGATGATTACAGCGTAGCGCATTTGGAAGAATCACAGGTGCGAGTTGAAAAGGCATTGGATGCCAACTTTAGCGTAGAGAAACGATGAAATCCTATCTGTTTCAGTTCTCTGTGAGCTATCATCCAATTATAAAATTCCATACAAATAGGCGCGGCTTCATACCGTGCCTATTTGTTATACCATTTCTAAATAATAACTTCTCATTAACAAAGAACGCGTTCGTAGTCGCGCAATTCATTGCGCCTCGCCCACATTGTTACATACAGTCCCGTGGGTCGGAGTGAGCAAAGCGACCTCCGACATATATGTTATCTGAACCAAGATTTCCAGGATTGGGAGTTAGTGGGTATATATTCCGTTGTAATGGATGAAGGACTACCTTTTGCCAAGGAACATCGGCATACAATCTCTTATCCTGAAAATCCTGAAATCCTGGTAATCCTGGTTCAGACAACAAACAATTCAAACGGACAAGAATCACTAAATTGACGCTTATGGGTGATGATTACTCTTGAGAAAAAGAGACTTGATTTTGAAAAGCATGACGATGTTGCTGATTTTATAGCATTTTCTCCCAATGGTAAAACACTTGCTGGCATCGGTGATGATGATCATATCCGTTTGTGGAACGCAAAAAATGGCAAACTAAAACGTATCTATTCTGGACATAAATGGAGTGTCGAATCAATCGCATTCTCGCCAGATAGTCGCACCCTCGCAAGTTGTAGTTTGGATGGAACGATACTGCTGTGGGATGTACCATAGAAGACAATAGGAGGAACATGGTATGAAAACAAATTGCCAATTCATCATCTTTTTATCCTTGCTTTTCGTTTTATATCTACCGAATGCATCTGCACAAGAGGTTACCAAATCGAATTTACCTGAAGAAGCAAAACTGCGTATTGGTAAGGGCATATTAGGCGAAATCGCATATTTTCCTGACGGCACTCGGTTTGCTGTTGCAACTTCAATTGGAATTTGGGTCTACGATTCAATTTCAGGTGAAGAACTATACCAACTCACTGACCATACAGATGGCATAAACTCTATTCGTTTCTCAACAAATGGAAAAATGTTTGCTACTGAAGTGTCTGGCGGAAGTATAAATCTGTGGAATACCCAAACCAGACAAAAAATTCTTACACTCATAGATGACGAAAAAGATCTAAGCCAAATAATCTTTTCACCTGATGGAAATGTGCTTGCTACCACAAGCACAATTAAATATTCAATTTCTAATAAAAGTGTACAGTTGTGGGATGCCCTAACTGGAAAGCACTTGAAGACAGTTACATGGGATAACTGTAGATTCTATAACAAAAGATTCAGTCCAGATAGTAAATCCGTCGCCACATGGACCAATCGGGATACTACAATGCAACTATGGAATGTTACTTCAGGTGAACACCTAAAAACTATCACCAATCACGATTTTCAGGATATCAAAGCATACTTTTCTCCAGATGGAAATACTATTGCTACCTACTGTATCAACGAAAGTGTAGGACTATGGGAATTTAGCACAGGTGAACTTCTTGATACTTTAGTTCAACAGGATTCTGATAACTTTTCAAGTGCCTGTTTCTCTCCCGATGGAATTATACTTGCTACAGGTGGTTCCTCAAACGGTAATGTGGATCTATGGGATGTTAGGAATGGACAACACCTGAAAACATTGACTGGACATAAAGGAAGTGTTACCAACATCTGTTTTTCATCAAATGGTAAAATGTTCGCTTCGGGCGGTTCCGATGGAACAATAAAGTTATGGTCTACCAACCTCAGACTACATCTGAAAACACTTATTGGACATGTGAGTTCTATTAACACACTCTTATTTTCACCTGATGGACTCACGCTCCTAAGCAAAGAATCGGACAATACAGTTCGTCTATGGGATGCAATCTCAGGACAACCTATTAAAATAATTGATGGGTATACGGAAAGAATTTTTTCTAATGTTTTATATACACCAGATGGTAATACCATAGCAAGTTGGAGTTACGATGATATATTTTGTTTGTGGAATTCCACCACAGGGAAATTACTGATACAGAATACACTCAATGTATTAGAAGGAAAGGTTAACTATTTTCGTTTTTCTCCAACAGGTAATACTTTTATAATCAAAAGCACTTGGAGCAAAGTGTCTTTGTGGAATGCAAAAACTGGACAACTTATCAAGAGATTATCTGATGGAAAACATTTTATAGAGCAAGTGCCCTTTTCTCCAAATGGAAAAACTATAGCTGGTAATACCTCTGATGATACGATCATGTTATGGGATGCTAACACAGGACAACTGATTAATACTTTGACAAAAATCAAAAGTAAACTATGGCAAATAAAGTATTCTACCGATGGTTCAATTATTGTAAGCAGTAGTTCAGAAAAAACTACACAGCTTTGGGATGCCGAAACAGGTCAGTTAATCAATACATTATCTGGGATTTCAGGTGGGATTGACGCAGCATACTTTTCAAATAATGGAAGTACGATATTTACAAGTATATATGAGGAAAGTGGTGACGATGGTGCTTTTTTATGGGATGGTATGACAGGAAAACATCTCGGAGAACTGGGAGGATATACAGGGGCAGAAGGTGTGGCAACTTATTCACCAGATGGAAAAATCATTGCAATGGTGGATGCGAATGTAAGTGATGTAAGTTTATTTGATATCAGCAAAAGACAACATTTGAATTACTTCTCTGGTCATGTGAGTCTTCCTTTCTGTGGAGGTGGGACTATCAGCGATGTTCGTTTTTCATACAATGGCAAGACTATTGCTACCGCGAGTATTGTAGATGGAACTGTTATAATTTGGAATTCCAACACAGGAGAACGTATAAAATCACTTGTTGGACATACGAAGGGAATAAGTTCTGTTGCCTTCAGTCCTGATGGTAAAACGCTTGCAAGTTGTAGTTTGGATGGAACGATACTGCTGTGGGATGTACCATAAAAGGGATTAAATAAAACAGATGGAAATATTACAATATAACCCCAATTTGCTGACACCCTTAACTCAATTTTATAATCGACTAACTACTGACGTGCCACATTGTCATCCAATTAAAAATGAGGAATTAGCTCAGGCGTTATGCGGGGTGATTACTGGTAAAGCCGATAAGACTGAGGGTGGACTTGATTCCGAGTCAGCATTTGTTATAGTCGATAATGGTGAAATTCTCGCATTTATACATGTCGGAATCGGTCAGATTGGAGATAACAGAGAAATAGACATTGGTGTTATCAGGTTTCTGGGTTATATACGTGGTAAAAGACAGGCTGGACAAATTGCGCTTGAAAAAGCAGAAGAATATCTAAAATCACATAATGTATCCCAAATCTGGGCATTTTCATCAGATTGCCGTTATCGCTTTTATCATTTTGAACATGCGTGTTTATCGGATACACATGATCATGTTCACGCACTCTTAGGAATAAACGGTTACAGACGCAGTGATGGTGAAATATTTTTAGACTGGACAAATTTCAATGTTATACCAGAGCCTTCATCCTTACCGGTAACGCTGACTGTTGACTGGAAGCACGGAAAAGGACAACGTCCAAACTGCCACGTAAGTGCTTTCCTGAATGATAAAAAGGTTGGTGAGTGTGATTCAGTCTCTGGTGGTGAGTTTTCAAGCCACCCAAATGCTCAAGATTGGCTGCATACAGAATGGTTGGGTATCAATGACGACTTTCAAGGACAAGGTCTGGGGAAATACCTACTTCAGTACACATTGCATGAAATGCATAAGATTGGATACCGACATGCTGCAATTAGTACCGACTGGGAAAACCATCGCGCACTTCTCTTTTATAGTAACTGCGGTTACAAAGTTGTTGATTGGACTTATGAATATGAAAAAGACCTCTGATGTGTAGTTTCGGTCTGACGTGTACTCTCTTAAACCGTCCATTAAGGAAAACAAAATAGAAATGGAAGTTATCCGATTTTCTCCTGAATTCCTTTCACCCTTAACACAATTTTATAATCTCTTGACTGCTGAAGTACCCAATTGCCATCCAGTAAAAGAGGACGAATTTGCTCTTGCAATGCAAGGTGTTTCAGGACATACTGACGATAATGACGATGATCTTGAGGAAGAAACTGCTTTTGTAGTACTGCAAAATGATTCTGTGCAAGCCTTTGTTCACGTAGGTTTCTTTACGGATGGAGATGATGAAGATAGAGTCGGTGTAATCCAGTTTTTGGGATATAAACGTGGTGAAAGGAATGCTGGACAAAAAGTCCTTGAAAAAGCAGAAACCTATCTAAAGACACACAACGTTTCCCGAATTATTGCATTTACAAAAATGTATAGATACAATTTCTACGGTTATGATTACACACAATTATCCGATAAACTCGATCATATTCACGCATTATTTGGTATAAACGAATACCGTCGTTATCATGCACAGATATTTATGGAATGGAAAGATTACATCGTTGAACCAGCACACACAGACCTACCCGTAACACTTAATGTTGACTGGAAAGAGGGAAGAGGAAAATTACCCAACTGTTTCATTAAGGCATACATAGATAACAATGAAGTGGGGCAATGTGACAACGTCTCTTGTGGTCAGTATTCATCGCAACCTGACCTACAAGATTGGTTCTATACTCACTGGATTGGCGTTGAAGATGACTTTCAGGGACAAGGTATCGGGAAATATCTGCTACAATACACACTACATGAGATGCACAAAGTCGGATACCGCCATGCATCGCTTAGCACCGACTCGGATAATAATCGCGCACTTCTCTTTTATAGCAATCTCGGTTATCGCGCTGTAGATTGGACGTATGCGTATAAAAAAGACATTTCTGATAGTTTATACCAATTCTAAATAATAACTTCTCATTAACATAAACGCGTTCGTAGTCGCGCAATTCATTGCGCCTCTTACATGCCGTAGGGGCGGGGTTGCCCCGCCCGTATTGACACTTTACATATCGGATGCGTTGTAGTCGCGCAATTCATTGCCAAATCAACGCCAAATGCGCGTTTGGCATTTGTCGCCTCGGACATTCTTGTAGGGGCGGAGTCTCCCCGCCGCATTCTCATAATGCTTCTTATATTCTCGTAGGGGCGGGGTTGCCCCGCCCGCATTCTTCAAAGCGAGCAAACCACTCCGACAGGTATTAGGTCTGAACAAGGATTTTCAGGATAAGAGGCTTGTCTTCCAATGTTCCTTTGTCAAAGGTAACCCTTCATCCTTTGCAATAGAATATATACTCACCAACTCCTAATCCTGCAAATCCTGAAATCCTGGAAATCCTGGTTCAG
>JAJDWI010000040.1 GCA_022825665.1 Candidatus Poribacteria bacterium | reverse complement strand
TGGCAAGATACTTACAGGAAACTTGCCATTAGCTACGATAAACTCAAAGAAACCCGTTTAGGGTTTCGGTATTTAGCATATTCAATGATAAACTTACGAGTGACTTTCAACGGTGTTTAGCTCGTACTCGCTATGAGTTCAAATGATAGTATATCTCATGCAACCAATTGACCACAATATGCACACGCATTTACTTCTTCATTCCCCTTGAATGTTTCTTGTTCGGGTACCAGATAGGTTTCGTGATTAGTCACACAGTTTGGGTTTTTACACTGATATGACGATTCTTCAATGTATCGGATTGGTGGTTGTGTCAAGATAAGTTGTTCCAAGCCTAACAAACTTGCAATAAGTGCCATTCTTATTGGTACAGCATTTGCAGATTGTTCAAAATATGCCGCACGTGGGTCCTCATCTAACTCATACGCGAGTTCATTCACGCGAGGGAGTGGATGCATGATCATCGCATCAGGTTTAGCATTTTTCATCACCGCTGCGTTCAACAGATAACTTCCGCGAACAGTCTCAGCATTTACATTGGGAGGCAATCGTTCCTCTTGAAGACGATTAACATAAATGACATCAAGCGTTTCAATCACCTCTGTTACATTTTCTACTTCAAGGGGTATCTGACCGTGGATTTGTGACAATCGGTTGAGTATCCAAGGAGGCATTTGTAACCCTTTTGGTGCTATGTGAACAAGGTTTCCACCAAAACGAGATACTGCTAAGGCAAACGAATGTGCTGCACGACCATACATTAGATCGCCGCAGACACCAACTGTAAGTCCCTCTATTTGCGATTTTCGGCGGATAATTGTATAGAGATCTGTTAGTGCCTGGGTTGGATGCGTATGACTACCATCTCCGCCATTGATGACTGGGATGTTGGCATGACTCGCAATAACACGTGCAGAACCTGCCCAACTATGCCGAACAACAATCACATCAGCATAATTCGTGACCATCCGAGCCGTGTCAGCAAGTGTTTCACCTTTTGTCACTGAGGTAGAACTTGGATCAGAAAAGCCGAGTGTTCCACCATTCAATCGTTCCATTGCACTTTCAAAGGAGAGCCGTGTGCGAGTACTTGGTTCGTAGAAGAGGGTCGCAAGCAATTTGCTTCTACAGATACCAGCCCATGTGTCGTGTTGTGACTGCATCCCTGCAGCCAATCGAAATATCTGTTCAATCTCAAAATTTGATAAATCGTCAAGTGTTACGAGGTGCCGCATCGTCCCCTCTATGAGTGTGGAATTCCGCCATTCTCTGATTCAATAGCATTTCCGTTCGACAAATATTGCATGAACCCTTCAAGACTATCAACTCGAGGTACTACAAGCAGCAATTCTCTAAGACGTTGCATGTCGTCTATACGCTGCAAAGTTGGTTCCAATACTTTCACAGCATCAGGTTTAAACTGCATCTCAAGTAGTGCTATAATACTTTGAATTGTTCCTTTCTTTTCACCTTGTTCAAGACCTTCAACTTTGCCTTGTTCAAGACCTTCTGCTTTACCCTGTTCAAGACCTTCTGCTTTACCTTGTTCAAGACCTTCTGCTTTGCCCTGTTCAACGCCATCTGTGTAAGCCTTTTGCTTATATTCTTCCGCATATAATTCAAGACAGTATTGTATAAAAGGAGATTCCCGCATGATACCCTCCGGTAAACGTTGTATAATCATTTGTGAGTCGTAAACTAAACTGCCAAAAACACCGAGTGCAGCGAATAATATTTCCTTTGTATTTTGATCTGTGCTTGCTAACGCTATTGCATCAATACATTTCTCCAACCAACGATTAGCATCTATTCCTTCAGGCGGTTTCATCAAAGGTGTAAAAGGCAGTAATCCGGGCATCTGCTTTTCCAAAATTGTTTGCCCTTCAATCTCAATGAGTCTAATTACTTTATAGCGTAACACATACTCATATCCCAAACCTTTGTATGCATAATAACCTTTGTCATTTTTACCTGCGTTAGGGTGTAGATAGAGAACATTGCAATAAACAGGAATTTCATGCTGTTGGATAAGAAATCCGTTATATCCCGCAAGACGGGACCACATCGGTTTTCTACTATCGTCTGTTTGTACTTCTGTATGGAATATCGCTATTTCATTACGAAGTTGGACCTTCAGTGTGCTATCATTTTGATGTGTTTTAATGGTCGGTTGTTCGGTTTCAAGTGTTTCTAAGACTTTGATGTCTGAATGTCCTACCATAAACTCGGCAAATTCTTGAGAATATCCGAGCATAACATATTTTACTGCATTATCATAGTGTTGTGGCATACTCAAAATTATACATCAGATTATATGAAAATACCACCATTTTTATCTTCATTAAACATCAATCTTCAAACTGCCTACCAACTCCTTAATTGACTTCATATCTGCATTCTCAAGATAGGTATAGATACCATCCACCACTTCCAATGAAGCCTGTGGATTGACAAAATTTGCAGTTCCAACAGCAACTGCAGAAGCACCAGCGATGAAAAATTCCACCGCATCTGTCCCTGTCATAATACCACCCATCCCAACAATCGGAATGGATACACTCTTATATACCTCCCAAACCAATCTTAATGCTACAGGTTTTATTGCAGGTCCTGAAAGACCACCTGTGATGTTTGCAAGTTCTGGTTCGCGTGTCTCAGCATTTATTGCCATACCGAGTAAAGTGTTAATCGCAGAAAGGGCATCTGCTCCGGCTTCTTCAATGGCACGTGCAATCACAGTTATATCTGTAACGTTCGGTGAAAGTTTAACCAACAGAGGTAATTGAGTCTTCGTTCTCACCTCTTTGACAAGTTCATGCGCTAATTTTGCATTAACACCGAAACTCATCCCACCGCAATCCAAGTTGGGACAGGAGATATTGAGTTCTATTCCTGCAACACCTTCTGCTACAGTTAATTTTTTAACAACTGTCAGATATTCCTCAACCGTTTTCCCACATACATTGACAATCACAGGCACATCAAAATCCTGGAGGTAAGGTAATTTCTCCGCTATAAAACCGTCTACTCCAACATTCTGAAGTCCAATAGCATTGAGCATACCAGAAGGTGTTTCCATAATACGATTCATAGGATTACCGGACCACGGAACACTTGTAACACCTTTAACGACAACTGCACCGAGTCGGTTTAAATCCACGAAATCCGCATATTCGCTGCCATACCCAAATGTTCCGGAGGCAGTCATCACGGGGTTACGCATGCGAATCCCACCAATATTGACATTGAGAGAGTTATTTTGTGTATTCATCACCCTTAATCATAACAGGTCTGTGTCAAAATTACAAGATACATTACCAACTCAAATAGACAACGCGGAAATCAAAAAACAATCCAATTATGCTAATAATTGACGCAACAATAACATCACCAATAACCAATCCAATAAAGAACGGAATAGCACGTCTGTAAAGACGAACACCTCCCGTGGTAAGCATAATCCGTTTTACAGTCCAACTAATTAATAATGGAAACCAAAGTCCGGTAAATGTCCACCAACTTGAAACAACATATCCTACAGGATGAAGCGGCCACTGAATGAAACGCCACCGCAACAGTAATAGACCTGAGGCAAATAAAAACCCGCCTGCCGTATATAACATTCCGCTGATATTTGTATCACTCGGGTTATATAACCAACCAGCAAGTCGGTTAAATGCAGCCCGCGCATACCAAGAACGTGCATTTTCTAAACCAACTTGATACGAGAGATGTAGATGTCCCCATGCCGCGGATAGTGCCCCTACAAAGATTGCAATTGCCAATACCCATAATAGTTGTGTTCCATTAAAACGAGTCTGATGTGCAAGTTTTAATGCTTCCAATTGATGTGGCATGGGGTGCGCTCGGTAGGAAAGATGATTCAACCAGAAAAACATAGACATGACTGATAAATTGCGATTACCAATACGACGTGTTCCAAATGCATCTTTTAATAATAGATCAGGTCCGGCGTTATATAAATCATGTGCAGGAGGACCTAACTCAGCACGAATCCGTGTTATTGTAATTGACATTGCAAAATACAACACAAAAAACAGAGCAGCAAACCACAAAGACATTCCCGCTTTCAAACAAAATACTAATATCAGAATAAAACCTATCACCACCCCTATAATTGCTGTCCTATAGTGTAACGCTTCTCCATCATCAATATTATTATCTGAACGACTACCGATGAATGTATTCAACACAGCCTTGACATGTGAACGCCCCATCCATAACGTCCATAGAAATAGTGCAATCCATACTCCTCGAATTTGTGCCATCTCCCTTGGAAATCCAATAGCACTTCTCCATCCAAAACTCTGTCCAATTATCCGCTCAAAATGCCAGAATAGGTGAAAGAACCAACAGGAAAACCCCAAATCAAGTGGAATCAAAAAACCTACACCGATTGCAAAAGGGAAGAAACTAATGCGAAATCCAGGATTGTTCATTGCACTCCACGGTTGTTCTGTAAGACGAAAATTATGATAGAGCGGAATTGATGGGAAAACAGGATTGATTTGGTGTAAACTATACAGAAGGTTCAGTATAGCAGCAACACACAAACCTACAGTCAGCATACGTCGATTGAAAAAGCGATTATGTCCTTGTGTTATTTCTAAAGGGAGTTGTGCTATTGGATAGGTGAGTCGTTCATGTTCTTGCCACTGTTTGCGTAATAGCACATTCAAACAAAGCATCGTTACACCCAGAACAAGACAAAAGCAAACCCATATTAACGTAGGTACTAACCATGCATGTATATGTGATTGAAGATATAAAGTGGATTCTCCCTCATAGAATCCCCGTAAAATATCATGTTCCCCAACAATAAGCCAATCGGGGAGATGTTGGTGAAAGAGTTGTGACCACTCGTTTTCTGGCGTTGCATACCAGAATCCGTTACCCATCAACGGCACTAACACTTGTAGCATGTCCCGTCCAGCAAATACGGATGCTTGGCACAACATAGCATAAATGGTTAGCAATTCACTTTGTGTAAATGCCAGACTTGGACGTATCCGACGTAATAACGTATTGAGTGCAATAAGCACAAGCAACGTAAACAGCACATTGAACAGTAATGCTAAACTTGTGGGACGATTGGAATCCCAAATATAACTGAGATGAAGAATCCAGTAACTATTCAGGGGAATAAGAGCAATACCGATTAACGTTGCACGTATTGTTATTGGACTTTTGGTTTGAGGTGACATTGAGAGGAAAGAATAATGGTGATGGTGGTATTTGGTCTCGTTGTTATGGTTATTTTAGGTGGTGGTGTATTGATAGCACGTTTGGCTACGGTAGCAAAATCAAAAGGTTCTTGGGTATGGGGTGTTTTGATTCTTATCCTCCTTATTTCTATTCCACTATTTCTGTTAGGTATTTGTGTATGGTTGCTTAACTTTTATACCATAGACTTTGGACCAATTAATAACTAACTTACTTTTGTTGTAGCGGTGTCAGTGTCTTCAGATTCAGTAGTATCAGTCGTTTTACCGGACAAGTAGAGAAACCAAACGGTTAGCACGATCGCAATCACAATCCACAACAGCCCCCAGATTTCTGTCGTAAGAAATTTAGTTTCTTCTGCTAACATCCGAGCATCTGAACGTAAGTTGGACCTGTCCAAAACATCGCTTTTTATGTCAAGAATTGCATATAGGCAGCTTGTCATACCGATAATACGTAATATCCAGTCATTGACAACTTCTGGTAGAAACATACCAATCGCAATAAGAGTAACACCAAAACCGATACCAAAAAGGTAGGTAAACGTATCGGATCCAAAAGCAATGGTTATAACAACCATGCCAATGCCAATAAGAACACTGACCCCTTTATCTAAATGTGTTCTCGCAGCCAGCAGCAGGATTACACCACCCCACAACAGACTTCCAAGGTAACCAGCGGATAACGTCCAGAACCGTGATCCTCCTTTCGTAACAGCATGTCCTCCCTGTTGGGGATTAATCTCTATTTCTACGATACTACCACCAGTCGCAATCGCTGTAAGTCCGTGGCTAACTTCATGCATAAACACGACGAAAATCTTGAGTGGATACATCGCTAAAGTATTCCACAATAACGTGATAACGATGAAAATTAGAAACAATGCAATATATCTTTTAAAAATGGTCATCATCTTACCTTCATGACATATCCAGATTCGGTTACATTTACTAATAGATAATAGACCTATTCTATCATATATCAGCAGGTATTGCAAATCGTTGTTGGTCCAAACTCTCCCATTATTCTTGACACACGACTAAAGCAAAGGTATAATAGTTGATACTGCCCAACAATCTTGTTTTCCATGTGTGCAGAATCTGTTTCTTTAACCTACGAATGCAAAAATCGAGACTTCTCCTCTTGTTCCTAACCCTGTTTTTTGTAATGCTTGGTGTTGGTATCATTATCCCATCCTTTGCTTACTACACTAAAAACACAGGGGCAACACTCATCGAATATGCAGTTTTGATGTCCATCTACTCAGGGATGCTGCTGCTATTTACGCCTATATGGGGAAGATTGTCAGATAAATATGGAAGGAAACCTGCCATTCTCGCTGGTTTATTGGGTAATTCCCTTTCTCTAATCGGTTATGGTTTAGTACAAAACTATATGCTGCTTCTTCTGGCACGCTGCATAGGAGGTATTGCATCGGCTGCAGTTTTGCCAACGGTAATGGCTTATGTCGCAGATGTAACAACAGAACAAGAACGCAGTAAAGGAATGGGATTAATGGGTGCAGCGATTGGATTCGGTATCACTGTGGGACCGGCTATTGGGGGTCTCATGGGGAGACAAGATTTACCTTTCTTTGTTGCCGGTGGGTTATCTTTTCTTAACTCCTTGCTCGTGTTATTCATGTTACCGGAGTCACTTAAAAAGCGTCCACCAATAGAAGCACATGTAACAACTATGGAAAAACATGAGTGGATATCTCTACGGGAAATCCTCCACTGGAAAACGTTGAAATCTCCGTTTACTGCAATATTCCTTGTTTCATTTTTCTCAAGTTTCAGCTTCATGGGATTTGAAACGACATTCCCTTATTTCATTGAAGATAAATGGGGTTACGGACAAAAGGAATTAGGTGGCATGTTTATGGCAATGGGTGCAGCTGTCGTGCTATTTCAAGGTGGTTTACTCGGACGATTGATCAATGTATTTACAGAACGAAGAATAATCCTATTTGGGCTCTTACTCAAGGCAATGGGAATGGCTCTTCTACCAAGTGCTATTCCATATTTCACGCTCGTTTTGTATCTGATATTCGTGGGTATTGGAAGTCAAATCATACGACCAACGAATACCTCTTGGATCTCTAAACAGGTGCATTCCGGACAAGGTACAGTTATTGGTTTTTTAGATGCTTTTTCAAGCTTAGGTCGAATTTTGGGTCCACTGTTTGCAATCTGGTTACATCAAATAAATATATCTTATCCCTATGTGGTTTTTGCGGGGATATTGTTAATTGTCCTTTTTGGGCTATACATACCCTTGCGGAGAGTGTCTCCAAACACATAAGTGGATCACACATCATTTTTCCATCAACTTTGGTAATTCATGTGTCACACGACGTGTGTTGTATTCAATGCGATAACGTTGATGTGCTTCGTCATTCGGGTAATGCTCTGTTTCTGGATATGGATATTTAGACATACCGTGAAACGGCAATGGTTCAACCGTCTGTGATGTCAGTGTATTAATATCTCCATCCTTGTCCCACCCATCACTGTATAGGATAAAGTCTCTTGTCCAACCCTCCTTTAGCGTTGGGAGACGAGATGCATCAAACTCCACCGTAATTTCATCTCCTGCATTGAGGATTACATACATATCATCTATTGTTTGTAACAATGGATTGACATCACCATAACGGGTATAAAAACCTTCAAGGTCTCGCCACTGTCCGTTTTTCGTGACCTTTTGGTAGTCAAACAGATGGGGTGCGTGTGGATTCGGACGATACATCTCTGAAAAACCACGGTAGTGTAGGTCTGCACTGTCAGGTGCCAATTCTCTGATTTTCATTGGGACATCTTGTTCTCCAATGTTTCTTTGAAAAAAGTTGAGAATTGTGTAATGCCAAATTAACCTAATACATCTTGTTTACACGGGCGAGGAAACCTCGCCCTACTGACAGTTCTTTGGTCTCGGCAGAATACACATTTGGCATTCTGCATTGGTTAGGAAACCGCCAAATCAAGAAATCAACGGTATGAATGCTTTTAAGCATTCCCCGCCTACCGTCAAAAAATTCCGTTACTTAATTCTTTGACATTCCATAAATAAACTAAACCGTCTGAACTACCACTTGCCATGGTATTTCCATCTTCTGAAAACACTATAGTTTTTATGTCTGTTGTATGACCTTTGACGGTAGATAACATTTTATTTGTTGTAACACCCCATAAGCGAATTTTCCCATCCCAACTCCCACTCACAAGTATTTTGCTATCATGTGAGAATGCCAATACCTCAACGGTTCCATTATTTCCCTGAATTGAAGTCATTTGTTGACCATTTACAATATCCCACAACTGAATTTTAAAAGGACTATTAGTGCTCGCAAGTATTTTTCCATCGGGAGACAACGCCATTGCACGGGTTTTTCCTGATGGTAAATTTAACAGTTGAGTACCAGTACTTACGTCCCATAGACGAATTGTACCGTCATCTCCTCCACTGGCAAGCATTTTGCCGTTGGGTGTGAATGCTAACGCTTTTATTCTATCTGTATGCCCCTTTAACGTGTGGTGTATTTTTTCATGTGGAACATCCCATAACAGGACTGTAAATCGCGTCTCCTCTGTTGCACGTTTTACATTATTAGCAGTCGCGAGCATGTAACCATTTTGAGAAAATATAACCTCGCTTTGCATTGATAAATTAGATGTGGACGATCCTTTGTTATTATTCTTCGTTTCTTTGATTGATTCAATGGGATATTCAGAAAGAATGTGTCCCGTGCTTGTATCCCATATACTCAATGTATTCGCTACATTTTCCTTGGTAATTCCATTCCTGGTTGTTTGACTATACCTGAACCGATCTGCATGGATAACCGTGTTTCCTTCTGGTGAAAATACCAATGCTTGTGGAAAAATGGTTGCATATATACGTTTACTTAGTTGATATGGTGGAAGTGTATTCCACAGTCGAATTGTGTGAATGTGTCCACTTGCTATGTGTTTACCATCAGAAGAATACGCTAAAGATGTTAAGATTTCTGTATGTTCTGTTGTAAAGGTTAATAACACATCACCGGTGTTGGAATCCCAGATCCGAATCTCACCAATATTACTTGCACCTATTATCCTCTTAGAATCTTCTGAAAATGATAACACACTGATTGAGCCGTCTAAGTGAATATCAAGTGAGCATCGATGTCTTTTGGTTGCTACATCCCATAACATTAACTCTCTTGATTTCCTCTGGCATACTAAAGTTTTTCCATCCTTAGAAAACATTAGTATACCATTGATTTTTTGGTCATCAATCAAAGCTTCAATTTGTTGTCCTGTATTTACATCCCATATACGAAGGGAATCGCTTGAAATGTTAGATACAAGTAAATTGCCATCAGGTGAAAATACAAGTTGATGAATATAATCTTTACGTCCTTGTAGAGTTTTAATGTTTTTCCCAGTAGTTGCATCCTCTAAATGAATCTTTCCATTATCGTACCCACACGCATAAATGCCTTTGTTCTCTTTATTTAGGAATAAATCTGAGGCTGTATGGTCATTTCCAGATAGGAGTTTCAGTGCGCGACCGAAACTATCTAAAGATTTTGGACGAAAGTCTAACTTCTTCTTACCAGTGGTAATATCCCATAATTTAACGGAGTCAATATGATTTTCACATTTAAGAGATTTACCATCTTCAGTAAAACTAAGGTCTTTTATTCGTCCTTTATCATTTTTAAAGGAATTCAATTTGTTGCCAGTAGCAATATCCCAGAGAAATATGTTTTCAAACGTCCCACTCGCCAGTGTTTTTCCATCTGGTGAGAAGGTGACAGTACCAAATTGCGAAGTATGATCCGTAAACAGCGAAAGTTCAGCACCGGTGTTAGCATCATATAACCAAACACCTGAAGTACTACCAACAGCAAATACATTTCCATTTGGAGAAAGTTGTATACCTTTAACTTTTCCTTTCCCATAACGTGCTATTGCACCTTCAGGCAAATTCAACTGGTTATTGTCTTGTGCATATCCATTACTGATGAAGAAGGAATAGATTAGCATCAGAATAGAGATCGTAAGTAAGTTTTTCGTGTTCATAGAGCTGCTTATTTAGTTATTGATGGTAGTTGATGTGTTACACGACGGGTGTTGTATTCAATGCGATAACGTTGATGTGCTTCGTCATTCGGGTAATGCTCAGTTTCAGGATATGGATATTTAGACATACCGTGAAACGGCAATGGTTCAACCGTCTGTGATGTCAGTGTATTAATATCGCCATCCTTGTCCCACCCATCACTGTATAGGATAAAGTCTCTTGTCCAACCCTCCTTTAGCGTAGGGAGGTTTGAGGCATCAAATTCAACCGTAATTTCATCTCCTGCATTGAGGATTACATACATATCATCTATTGTTTGTAACAACGGATTGACATCACCATAACGGGTATAAAAACCTTCAAGGTCTCGCCACTGTGCGTTTTTCGTGACCTTTTGGTAGTCAAACAGATGTGGTGCGTGTGGATTCGGACGATACATCTCTGAAAAACCACGGTAGTGTAGGTCTGCACTGTCAGGTGCCAATTCTGTAATTTCCATTGGTACATCCTGTTCTCCAATTGTAAAAAACGCAGCATCCCAATAGATTTGCATATTAGTTGCAATCCGCACCTGTTTTTCTTCAGATAAAAACTTACCTGTTAAATCAATTGTGATTGTTTTGTTTTTTCCCGCAGGAATACCAATCATCTCCATCACTGTTTTCCACTTTCCTGTTTCGTCCTTCACAGCAACAGAAGGAAAACTCGGATTAATTGCATTATTTTGGGATAAGGCGATGTTAATACTGGTATCAGTCGGAAAGATCCAACCGTTGAGGAACAGCGTAACAGGTTGCTTATCAGGAATATCACCAAGGTCAAGGATGATGGCGTGGGGTTCTACCACGCCTTGATAGGGTCCTGGTTTATGTTCAATAGCGTAGTGATAGTCAGGGGTTTTTAGGGCATCAGTAACATCTTCACCTTCGTGATTCAAAACAGATAATGGAATACGTTTCTCTGATACACCGTATATCTTGAATTCCACAAAAGGGGGTGGTTTATACTGCTCATCTACATAAATATCCATCTCCTTCGGATGGTCAACTGCAATAAGTTTGACCATATCAAAATATGCTGTTTCCCATAATTCCTCAGTAATTTGTATAGAATATTTCCCATCTTTTGGTTGCATCTGTGATGCAGAAATCTTTACGAAGTCTTTAGTCTCATCGGGTGCAACAAATCCCATAGATGTAATCAGCCCCAGTGGAGCACGCCAAAGCAGATCAGTGACAAATTCGTATTTCTCACCATTATAGACATATAGAAACGGACATGAACCTTTTAGCACCTGTTTCTCCATAATCCTCTGTTTTGCCTTCGGTTCAATCACATTCTGTGGAACACCGTTCGTCCACACAACCCGTATAACATCTGCAGCGTCAAATTTACCTAATCCGAAATGCGATACCTGTTCAGAAACATATTGTAACTGATATAAATCATTGACTTTTACCTCAAGTTTTGACCCGATTCCATCCCTATTCACTTTGTTATTGCCTGATGTTACACCTTCCAAACGCACCTGTATCCAGTTGTTTTGGTTTCCACCGTTGTTTTGTAATGCACGAAGTTGTCCCTTTTCGTTGATATAGAACAGATCTAAATCTCCGTCATTGTCATAATCTCCTACAGCACCCGATTTGCCACTTACTATCGGTGTCGTAGAATTAATGATTTCACTGGTTTCGGTGAATCTACCTGTCCCATCGTTCCTGAATAATAGCAACCCGGTTTTGCTAATAACCCACAGGTCTATAAACCCATCGTTGTCGTAATCAAGAGTCTTTAATTGTACTACATCACGTCTGTTTTCTAATATCTCTTCTGAACGTTTATCAATGACAAAGGTCGCATCACCTCTATTTCGGTAAAGATAAATACCATTTGTTGAGGCTAAGAATAGGTCAATATCTCCATCGTTATCGTAGTCACCTTTATTAACTGATGTGTACCGAACATCTTGAGGTATTCCAATATTTCTGTTATCTACCTGAAACTTCCCCTGACGAAGATTATCGTAAAAAGCACACCCAGATTCGTCATAGACGGTAAATATATCAATATCTCCATCATCATCAAAATCCGCTGCAATTGCATCTGCGGGAGTCTGTTGTGTTTGCTTCTCCTCATCTGTAATAATGAAAGTTTGTTCACTCACATCGGTTAACTTCCCCTCTCCATTATTCCGATACATTATCCTACCAGATTTTTCTGTAAATATATCAAGGTCTCCATCGTGATCATAATCTATCGGTAGAAGCGTATCAAACAAGATATCCTGTATTCCATCTTTTTCCATATCAGCATAGGAAACAGTGTTTGGATTGTGAGAATTTTGCCCTAAGTTAATTGGAATGTTTATATCAATAATATATTTACCATCTACATTTCTAAGCAGCGTTGCGGGGGATGTTGTAAAAATATCTAACCTTCCATCATTGTCGTAGTCAAATAAAAAAATGGATCTTTCTTCTTTTGACTCACCTATAACTTTTTCAAGTTCCAATTGTTCAGTGACATCAACAAACTCTACCTTGATGGGTGGACTCGACTTAGCGATAATCCGCGCTTTAAATCCCGGACGAAACGATTCTATTGGATGTCCAAGGATATTGGTAACCAATTCACCAATACCTTGCTGATAGCGCGGACTCGCACGATGCAAATTTTCAAAAATACGCAGATTCCGTGAGGCTAACACTTGGTCATTATTCTTTATTGCATCTATTCCCTGTGTTAGATATGCTAACTTATCTGGATCGGTATCACCTAATAAAATAAGCAACTCCTGACAATGTTTTGCTGCATCTTCCAGTCTATCTTGTCCGATCAATGCTTGTGTCAACTTCATCAGAATAACAACATTTACAGGTGTACGTTGGTAAAGTTCCTGTAAATGATTTACTGCTTCACGTTTAGCATCTGGATTATTTCGCTGTCCCAGATAATGCTGTACGAGTTTATACCGGAATTCCAATTCTTCAGGTGCTAACTTAACAGCCTCTTTTAATGTATCAATCGCTTGTGCGGTCTGTCCTTTTACTTGATAGACTTCGGATAATATGAAATGTAGATGGCTATCCATCGGAACGACTTCAATACCACGTTTTACCCACTGTTCTGCAGCATCATGTTGACGTAACCGCAGGTGTGCGACAGCAAGGTTTCCATAGCCAATTCCTTCATTCGGTATGAGTTCAATGAGTTCAGTGAATGCTTTTACAGCCTTTAAAGGTTGCGATTCTTCAAGATACGCTAAACCCAAGTTCTGTTGCCGAATTGCGTTGCTGATTAACCCATTACTATCTGCTTCTTGAGCGATAACTTTCCCGTTAGCAGACAATAGAAAAAGGAATATGAGGAAACATAATAACTGAATAGATTGGAATGAACGAGATTGGATCATTTATTGTGCCTCTGGTTTCACAAAAGATGCTGCGGCTTCTTGTACCGCTTGCCTGAGTGACTTGAGTCTGAGTCCAAGCGAATCCTCAAGCTGTTTTAGATGTAATAACCAAGATTCTTTGGAGTCTCCCTCCTTTCCCCCGAATCCGTCTGTCATTGAGAGTCGTATATATTTCAGACGTTCCGATTGCATTATCTTCAACTGTTCGTCATAGTCTTCAATCCCTGATTCTAACAGCGTTGCGAGTTCACGTATCTTTTCCATAATGTTCTCCTGTTTGGTAGATGTAAAATATTATTTTCTCATATATGCCCTCATCAGGCAAGCGAATTTATATCATCAACGTGTGTTAGATAAATCAGATTTTGGACTTGGCAGAATGCACTTACGACATTCTGCCTTGGTTAGAAACTGCATTTACCGGTTTTGGGTTTGGAATTTTACTCCTTTGAAAAAGATACAAAACTGTGTTGTTTTGCAACATTTTTGTATCTTTTTTGTGTTGTTGGTCTGAAGTGAATGCCTGACTGGGTTTGTAGGTTGTTGAAATCGGTTTTTTTGCGTATTTTTGAGGGTAAAAAAAATTGTTTTTTGTATCTTTTTTCTGTGCTGGGTTATGGTCTGTTTTTGTGTGGATATTTTTGGAGTAACGGGTGTCGGTTTTTGTTGATGATATGAATTGTGTGCGGTTTTTGTTTATCATAGTGGTAGTATTATAACAGGTGGTGAGGTGGAATGTGAAGGCGTTGTGGATCTGTGACCCATAAGTTTCATGTATGTTTCATGTATGTTTCAGATTTAGAATTGTCTGAACCAGGATTTTCAGGATAGGAGAATTGTCTGAACCAGGATTTTCAGGATTATAGGATTTTCAGGATTGTGTTTTTGATGTAGTCTAAGTTTCCGAAGCATGCATATACGCATATACATTTCAAAAACATAGACACATCAAATTCCGTCTTATCCTGCAAATCCTATAATCCTGAAAATCCTGGTTCAGACAACATGTCGGTAGTCGTTATGCTCGCTCCGACCTACGAGGTGATGTCATTTTGTGGGTACGAATTCAACGCATTATCAAGGTCTTCTTTGAACTCATTTTCGTGGTCTTCGTCGTAGAATGATGGCACACCGATAATACGATATTTGCTATTCTCCGCCAGAATCCTACTTGGATATTCAGCACGGATTTCTTTCAGAAATTCCTCTTTCCATCGGTCATGTTCAGCGATGTGCTGCCCTTTCGGCTCAATGAACAGTTGGTAAGACAAGGTTTCTCCATTTTCCTCGCGTAAGAATAGCACAAAGTCAGGTTCAAATCCTTGTCCATCAGAAAAGTTGTAGATTGTAAAATGTCGCTCATTACGAAGCAGATATACACTCTGATATGTTCTCTCTGAATCCTGCAGCCATCTGTCAAACATTCGCACAAATGCTTTTTCTTCACTTGTTCCGTAGAGGGTGTCATAAGCAAACCATTCTTTAACGGAGACAAAGTGTCTGAATTGGGGATCTTCTTCTGATACTTCGGTTTCACGGTTGAACTCCATCTGTTTATCCTTGAAAATAGCCTTGATTTGTTGGGGTTGAAAGTCTTTTGTGCCTTCATACTCTGTAATTTGTTCTTTGATATCAGATTCAAATTGTGCTAACAGACCACAACATGCAGCGAATTTCTCTGCGCGGTTCACACCTAACTCATTGACATTTCCTTGCAAGTTGATTGTAAGACCACCAAGATAGTCTTTGGATGTAATAAAATCGTTGATGGAAGTTAACTGTGGAAAATATCGTTTGATAGATGCGAATGTAAAAAAGGGATTGCGTGCAATAGCAGATTTCACGATGTTTTCTTCAATATCCTTTACCGGCAAACTTAAAGCGTTCTCGTCATAAACAACGGGTGTATTTTCATTGTTCAGTGCTGTAGTTACACCACCCTGTCCAGTTGCGATATGATGTGGATAATCTTTCCGACTCACACCTAAATCCCCAATGGATTGAACGTACCGGTAATTCTTCTCAACACGTTTATTGAGCCAAACAACACCAGATTGGAAAAAATCTGTCTCTTTGAATTCTTCTTTTAACTTCAGGACTCGCTTGATCGGTTTTTCGTCTTTCATTCCTACATCAATCAATGCCCTGCTGATTTCGGAGATGTAGCGAGAATCGTTGACGCTGTGGTAATGCAGTTCCTCTAACACGCGTAAATCATGTTCAAGATCGCCATCATACTTTCTGCGGTATCGGTCTGATTGGTCAGGTTGGACGAACGGAAAATAACGCGCACCGCGTCCGATCAGTTGTGCTTCGGAGGTAGTTGTTTTTCCGATTTTTCCTTTTCCTGAATCGCGTGTTTCATAACAGCGAACGATGTCAAAGAGATTCAGCACATCCCACCCTTCATTCAGTTTCTGCACGGCAAAAATAGCACGGATCGGATTGTCCTTATCTTCAAGCGTATTTACCTTTATTTGATAATGCTTCTTCTCTGCTTCATCGTTAACTGATAGACAGAATTCCTCACGAAATTCCGATTTTAAACGTTCTACTAAACCATCTGAACTCATGTTAGTTTGATCAAAGTAATCAAATGCACGCTTAATAATGTCAACATCCGAACTGCGAATTTTATCAATATCGTCAGCAGTTAACCCGTCAATAAGTTTGTGAAATTCAGACTTATTTATTTCGGATTGTTCAATTGTCCGTTGTGCCTTGAATAAGATGACAGGCTTTAGGTGAATACCGTTTTTCCATGCTACCCTATATTTGTACTGACTGAGAATGAGTGCTTGCAATATACGCTCTTGTTGTTCAAAATCGGAATGCACAAGTACGACCTCTTTTGAAAACTTATCGTTTCGGAAGTTGACCAGATCATAGCGGTTAATTACCTTATTCCGATACCTTTCAATCATAGCAGTATTTTCGTAATCGTGTGTAGCAGTGAATTCCAAGAGGACGTTAGCTTGGTTGGACTTAAAGATTTTTTCTACCGTGTTCTCCCAACTTTCAAGAAGCAGCAGACCTTGCTGAGATCTCGTGCTGACGTTCAGATGATGTGCTTCGTCTGCCAACAACACTATTTCCTGCTCTGCAAAATTTTCATAAGTTAACGCGTTCTCTTTTTCCGAATTCATATCGGTGTGGAGTTGCTGGATTGTCGTGAAACAGATATTGATGTCGTTTTCGTTGACTCCATCAAAATTGTCTACTTGTGTGACTGATACCTTTTTGTCTCCAATATAGATGTTTTCGCTGAACAGATATTTTGTGGCGCGTGGGTCAAGGAAGTTGTCTTTTGTCTTTTCTATGATGTTGGTGGAGTTGACGAAAAAAAGGAAGTTCCGGTAACCCTTCTCATACAGATATAGGATTAAGCCTGCCATGATGAGGGTTTTACCACTGCCAGTTGCCATGTTGAATAGCAGGTGTAAAGGGATTTCCTTGTCTGGAAAATCGTTGTTATAGCAGTGGATAAACCTCGCAAATGCATCATTTTGATATTCGCGGGGTGGACGCGTAGGATTCAGGTTTTGTGTGATGCTATTAGGTATTTCAGGTTTAGGGAGTCCAAAATTGAAAGCATTGTCAAGTTGTTCGTGTAGGAATGGTTCAGACATCTTTATTTGTTATTTGTTGATTATCTTTAAATAATCCAATTTTCTCTTTTTATTAATTCTACTAAATTTATCCATTCAATATTAAAATGCAAACACACATCGGGGATGTGTGGTCTATTTACACTACCTGTAGGTTTTTCTTCGGTTACGACAATACCATTATCAGTGATAAGGGCTAATGCAATACACCAAGGATCTCCTCCAGATTTCTGTCTCCGAGTATCTATGAGGCGCGGATATTCAGATAGTATCTCACGGACTCTTTCTTGAATAGATTCATCAATAGGCTCATGTAAAAATTGTTTTAATTGATTCTGGTTGAACCACTTTTTTACTTCTGAATCCTTGATTGTTTCTTCATAAATGAGTTGCGACATTTTTAATCTGTGACTTTGTATCAGTTCCTTTACCATATTCCACAATGTTGGAAAATAATCAATAGGATATCGTTCATGAAACGCTGCAAAAAATGCGCTGGTATCAAAACTGTAGATTTCATGGTTAAATAGTGTATTCATGCGTAAATAGCACTTTCAATTTTAGAAATATGCTTGATGTCACAATTAGAAAAAACAGCTGTTAAGTCCGCGAGTGTAATTTTGTCCTCATAATATGCACTAAATGCTGATCGGGCAAATAACTCGCCTGAAGTATTTAATAAGCGTGTATGATAATGCGGAAAACCTTCTTGTTTAGCGTCTTTATACTTTCTTTGCTGTTCATTTCTAAACATCTGGTACCTTCGTAGTGAGATTTTATTTAAAGTTAATAAACGCCGCATGATCATCTCTTGACTCACACGAAAGTAACTACACGTTTCAGTTAATCCTTTTGAACCTTTGCCCCATTCTGATATTCTTAATAGTTCTTTTTCAGGGACTAAAAATTCAGCTGCTACTTGATTGCAAAATACTTCAACAGGATCAAACATTGAAAAGCTAACGTCTTCAAAGTTCATATTTTGTATAATACTTTTACCAAGCCCAATATGTACTAACTCGTGAAAAATCGTAAAGATCCGACCATTCGGACTGTCTTTAGGATTTAGCACAATTACAGGAAATGGTTTTTGGGCGATGCAAAACCCACGAAAAGTTTTTAGTTCAACAGATAGGTGTGTGTTAACAGAAGTCTGACAGACGAGTATCCCTTTTGCTTCCACCCACCTCTTCCAAATCTTCAAAACTTTGAAACGATCTTTTGTTCGCGGTAGTTTTTCAGTATTGACATTTAGAAACTTTCGTATATTCTGTGCTGCTTGATTAGGTGAATCAGTTATATTGATTTTTAATGTTACTTCAGGAAAAGGCATCTCTAACAATTCATAGAAATCAATCAGAGTCTCGCGTCTATCAAGTACTTCAAGGATATTAGCTTTTAATCTATATGTCTGTTCTTCATCGGGCGAGTTGGAATCTGGTAGGACCCGAAAATCAGTCAGTGGCTGAAAATCGGTAGGAGGTCTCGGCAAATAGAAAATAGAAAGATGAGTCCTATAGAGTTTTGCAATCTTCCTTAATTGTGCGATTGTGGGTTGATCGTTACCATTTTCCCAGGCAGCAAGACGTTCAGAATCTATTTTTAATTTTTCTGCTGCAAAATCAAGGTCTAATCTAATACGCCTTTCCCGCGCCCACTTTAGAACCTCTGGTGTGATATGTGCTTTTATAGATTTAGCCATGGAATACACCCTATAAAACTTGATAATAATAAATCAATCGTAAATATAAACTTAACACATATTACATGTTGTGAATTAAAGTATATTACAAAAAAAACAAAATGTCAAGATACGATTCTTAAAATAAGGTGTGCTTCATTATTGACATTTTCCAATCTTTATTGTGTAATACTATCAATTATCCCTGGCTATTCTATTCTTCATAAAACTTTTCATTCAACGTCTTATCTTCCTCACTCACCCCAAAATCCACATCCTCAATTTCAGATAGGTTGACATAGAGTTGGTTTTTATCCAGCAGTTCTACTAACAGGTGTTTTTGTGCTTCAATGTTGTCAATGGTAGTGAAATGTGTTTCCGCTGTTTCTGGGTTTCCATTTGTTTCTTCTAAAAACTCTGCATTGACATACCAATATAGGAACGAATCTCTGGACATCACATGTAAGATGTTTACAAGTTCATCGGTGGATTGTGCGGCTTGGATTTTATCCATATAAGATTGGTTATATTCCTTCAATTCGCAATAGATGAAATCACCGCAGCCTTTCCAATTGACAGATTTTGAGATGCCTCCTTGTTCACCAGAAATCACACTATTTAACCGTGATAATGTGTGTTTCTCTACTGTATGCGTTAACTGCTCGATCAATATCCATTGTCGGTTTAATTTCTGTGCTACAGCTGCTGTGGTTCCAGCTCCAGCGAAAAAATCAAGAATAATATCATCTTTTGCTGTTAACCATTCCAAAATTCGTTTCAGAATCTCCTCATTTTTCTCATGGGCAAATTCTGATTGATTTCCAGCGACATTAATATCTGTCCAATTTTCACTTAGCAGGATATTATCTGTTGCTGGAATGTAGTGTTCAGGTTTATCATTTTTACTGAGTCTTACCAATTCAAAATCTTTAAGACTTAATATACTATTTTCTTCAATGTACTGGCTATAATATGTATCTATGTGAGTATCCGTAATATCGGACTCGTCAATTCCATGTTCCATAATATAGTTAATTAGGATTTGATAATTTTCTACTGCATTGTAAGTTCTCTGTTCTTTCCAACGCCACTGACCTTCTTTAGGTGTTATCCCGAACAGTTCATATCGCATTGTTGGTCGATCAGTACCACGCCAATGATTGTTCCATGAGCTTACACTTTTTCCTTTTAATTTCTTAAAGAGATTTGGCACTTTTATCTTACTATCTTTGCTGTAAAAGAGAATCGTGTCGTATCCTGCATTCAATTTCTCAATAGAAACAAACTGTTTCTGTAAATTTTTCTGCCCTTTTTTTACTATGATTCCATTCCTAAAATTACCATCAAACACCTCATCACATAGACACTTCAAATATGCTAATTCACGGTTATCAATTTGAATCAGAATGAACCCGTCTTTTCTCAAGAATTCTTTCGCTACCTCCAAGCGATTTCTCATAAATGTTAACCAAGTAGAATGTGTGAAACTGTCATTATATTGGAACGAATCATCTTCTGTATTATATGGTGGGTCAATGTAAATCAATTTAACTTTCCCACGGAACTGCTGTTTGAGAGTATGGAGTGCGATGAGGTTGTTACCTTTGATTATTAGGTTCTCACGTATCGTACCGTTGTCATCACGTTGGATCTCAGTTACATCCTGTTCACCTTCTGTCGTATGTCGTTTCCAGTTAGTTAGTACCTTTGGATCAAACATCCGATTGATTTCGTCTTGTGCGAGGATTTCGTTGAAAAATATCTCTTTGCGTTTCTCCTCCTCTTTTGTCTGTCCACCTTCAAGCACACAATCTTTATATGGAAAAACGAGCGAAACTTCACCGCGTTCTTGGAGAAACTTACCGTCAATGTTCAAGCCGATTTTGTTGCGGAATTGGGTATAAGAGTTGGCGAGAAACTTTTTGGCAGAGATGTAGTCAATAAAGGTGTTATGGTTAAAAACCCAATGTGCATCTATTTCGTCAAAGAATGTGGATTTAATCTCATTATCGGTTAGGAGTAACCTAATGAGGTTATGGTCAAGTTTCCATGCACTATCTTTTACTGCTGCGGGGAGGAGTTCACCGGATTCGTCGGTAAAGTCGGGGTTAGTTTTGAGGAGTTCTATCAATCTATCATTGAAGTTCTGTTGTGCCATTGAGATGATTACCTTTATGTCATTAAAATAGCGAGAGTCGGGAGTACAATCCCGTAGTTTATATTACAAGTATATCAATTATAAGGTAATAAATCAAGTCATGAATAGACTCTCTCATAGCCATCCTGTCCATTCTTGTTCAGACTATAATCCACCCCTCAATTACCAAACACACATAAAACATATTGGATATATATTGTTCTAAATTTCACAAAACCTATAAACCACACAATACACATGTTATAATACTATCACTATGAAAAACCAAACATCCAACACACAACTTACAAAATCGAGGAACCCAATGACAATCAACCAAATCCAAAGACTAAATCCTCTAATAAATCACACAAAACTTCTGCAATGCGATGACAACATACCAAAACACAAAAACCAAAAAACGAGCAAAAAAAAACTTGCTTTTAGTTGTTTTTTTTAATTTCCGCCAACAAAAAAAGTCGGTTTAAACTTATACCACTACAGGATCGAGGACACCTAACCAAAAATTTGAAAAAAACAACTAAAAAACAACTAAAAACAACTAAATGTTAATTTTTGTTTCTTACACAGGCAAAAAATGCATTAGAAATACCGAATTTCAGGAAAAACACATACAGATTGCAATCAAAACTATCGCACAATTCTATAGCATTGTACCCATATAGAAGGTTAAAGCGTTAAAATTACAGATAAAGTTCTACCTAAAATATGGTTATAAGTAAAATGGAGAAAAAAATGAGATTTAAAACACTCATAATAGTCAGTTTTGTAGTGTTAATGTTTGGAAATGTGATGATTACAGAAGGATCATCAGGAATAGATCATCGTGATATTTTTGTTGGCGCAAGTGCAAGAGCCGTTGGTATGGGAAGTGCCTTTACTGCGGGTCCATCGGCAAACAATGGTTTTCTGTGGAATCCGTCCTCACTCGCATTTATGAACGGATTAGAAGTGAATATGGGTGGGATTCCATTTTCAGGAGAACCATCAGGACCAGACCAAGCATTTTCTTTGGCAGCAAGTCCCTATTCACTCGGATTGACAGATAAAAATATAGGAAACCTATCATTAGCATCTTGGTTCAACGGCTGGAACAACAGCAACAGCGAATCTACGCAAATAGTGCTTTTAGGGTATGGAATGACATTAAATGAACAAACTTCGGCAGGTGCAAATATACGCTACTATCAAAACAACACGCCAATCAGGACGAATTATCTGTGGAGTGTAGATATGGGTATGCAATTCACCTATCCATTAGAAAAGGCAGGAGATTCAGTAACATTTGGAATAAACCTATCGGAGTTGAGCAACGGCATTCGGGAGAATGGTGAGTTGATTGAAAGTCTACCGTTAGCAGTGCGTTTTGGCACTACATATCGTCCCGATAGTTCAACACTTTTGTCCGCAGATTTTGCTATTCGTGGACAGAATGATACCACTTGGGGAGAAAGACTTCGGTTGCACTTCGGCGTAGAACGTTGGCTATACAACGACCACATCGGTATACGTTTAGGATATACCGCACTAACAGATTCCAGTCAATTTAGTCAAGGTCAATGGACACAAGGAATTAGCTTTCAAAATTCGTCAGGTCAGTTAGATTATGCACATGTGAGAGGCGGGGAATTTGGACAGAGTCTGCATTGGATTACTGCAACATTGCGGTGGGGTGGAAACAAGATACAATCCACTGCTAAACCACCATCTCCTCCAATTGAAACAAATGTTGATATAAAACGAGAAAAAACCACTCGGACACCATCTATGATCCTGATGCCGAAAACTTTGGAAGTGGATAAAGGTTCTAATGTAACTTCGAGAGAATTGCAACTAACCAATCCCGCTATTTCACCGAACGGTGATGGTGTTGCTGACAGTACCACATTCAATTTTATAGTTAGACCGAATGATAAATGGCGATTAACACTCACTGACGCATATACCGAACAGGTTTGGGAGAAATCTGGAACAGGTACTCCTACGAATGGTATAGTATGGAACGGAATGGGAACAGATGGTAATTTAGTGTCCGATGGAGATTACGTCCTGCAGCTACATATTATTGATACACAAGGAAATGCCCATCTCAGACAAAGTAAAAAGGTCACAGTTGACCTAATACCGACGACACTTGAGTTGACCAAGAAAGGACATAAAAGTGTTAGCGTAAAGGTATGGGACATAAATGCCATTGCAGAATGGAAACTTGAGATATTTGATGCAGACGATAATTTAGTAGAAAAGAGCGAAGGTAAAGATACGCCACCTGAAACTATTGTCCTGTCTAAAGTTCCACAACTTTCCACCACAACATACCGATTTGAATTGACGGTCAAAGATATTGCTGGCAATCAAAGTAGTCAGCAAGAACGTCTGCAATTCGGTGGTGGAACTGTGGCAAACAATCCTCAAGTTGAAACTGATCAACCTAAGTTAACATTGATGGTCGGTTCATTCGGTGAAAGGCGGAATGCTAATATGATGGCTGAAAATCTGCAACGCCTCTACCCAAATGAAAATGTGAAAATATATACTGCCTCGATCAATGGAAATACCTTGCACCGAGTCACTATTGGATCATTCACAGAACGTTCAGAAGCAGATAACCTAAAACAGCAAATACAAGAATCCCAAGGTGTCGAACCTATATTGATTAGACCTTAATAGCGTATATCTCATAAACACTTGTTGGGCGGGGTCTCCCCGCTCCCATAGGTGTCAATTTAAGGACATGTCTCATGGGGTAATCCTTATCCGACCAATTTTAGATGGCACACCTTTCGCACCGCTGGTGCTTTGGGTTTTTGCTGTATTAGGTGCTATACACATTCCGCACCGCTGGTGCTGAAATATACCTTGCTAAAGCCTCGGAGAGGCGAAAGGTGTATAGTAAATGTTGATCTTTCTAACAGCAAGCCCCAGAGGGGCGAAAGGTGTATTAGATGCACTAACGTTACACACTAAATTGATGCCTATGGGGCGAGGTTTCCCGTCCTATATTATTTATATGCTAATGCTATAAAATTCCAACGCGTTTTGATAGAAGAATCGATCTTTCTCTGAATCTGATGCTTCATCAACAACTGAGAGGAGTGCCGCGAACCATTCATGATATTCCGCCGCTAAAGTACAAACGGGCCAATCGCTACCAAACATCAACCGGTCATAGCCGAATACATCCACAAGATGTCGTATATAAGGTTTCAATTCCTCTGTTGTCCAGTCTTCACTTGCCACTGTTACGATACCCGATACCTTACAGCGAACATTCTCATAACCCGCAAGGTTACGCATGTGGGTTGCCCAAGGTTCAAACTCACCGTCTTTTATATTTGGACCTCCACAGTGATTGACAGCATGGATGACATTAGGCGTGGATTTTACCAATTCTATTGCCGCAGGGAGTTGATCGTGTTTAGCACAGAGTTCAAATGATAGGTTATATTTCTCTAATAACTTTACACCATCAATCAGTTCTGGACTTGCATAGAAATCGTTATCTGGATTGTGCCATGCCATTCTACGGATACCTACAACAAGTTCAAACGCAGCAAGTTGTTCAAGAATTGCCTCTACATTAGGCTTTTCAAGTGGTGTAGCGGCGCAAATTGCCCCAATCATACCATCTTTTTTCGCGATGTCAGTAAGCCATTCGACTTCTTGCACAACATGTGTCTCAGCTGGGTCCCCTTCAACATGAACCGACTTGACGACGTTTATGTCCCCAATAGCATTGCGGTAATCTTCAGGTGTATATTGCTGTTTAAGTAGATCAAACCCATCTAACCAAGGATATTCAAGATTAGATGTATCCCATAGATGTTGGTGAGTGTCAATGATTCTTTGCATGTTTTCCTTTACAAGTTTCCATAATATAAAATAATGTTAGAATTATACCAAACATCATTGCGTTCTCAAAGATAATATTGAGAGAAATACCATTGACACTTATACATAACGTGAGTTTGATAATAGGTATGTGAACTTCATTTTTTAAAAAATAGTGCCACCATAGACCCGGTAGGTGCGGTTTCCTAACCGCACCGAATTCAAAATATGATTTATCAAACTCACGTTATACATAGGTTTGTAAAAGTATGCATTTTCATGTTACTATATTATGTCAGGATTTACGCAAAAGTGGGTAAGACCTATTATGTATAAAAATAAACTATCCAAAGGCTAATAAATGTCTACAATTCCCAATTCGTTTCCTGCCTATTTATCACTATTTAAACTGACATTACGTCAATTGTTCTTGGGTAGACGTGGACTCTTAATGTTATTAGGGTGCCTACTCCCACTAATCATAGCGTTGATATTTCGGTTCACTGTCCGAAGCACATCAAGTGTGAACAGTTTCATACCCAATCTAACATTTATCTATTACGGTTTTTTGACGAATTTGTGCGCCATATTTTACGGTTCAGCGATTGTATCGGATGAGATTGATGGTAGAGGATTAACATTTCTACAGATGCGACCCATACAGAAACCCTTGCTTCTGCTAACTAAATTCGCAGCATATATAATTGGAGCAGTTGTTCTCATAAGTGTATCACATTTGCTACTGACAGGAATTATGCAAACACATCCAAAACTAAAGGAACGATTGACAGTATTAGGAATGAGTTTCTTATATACGGGTTCGCTAACATTGGGATTGTTAACCTATGGTTCTTTTGCAGTGCTGCTATCCGTCCGATTTAAGAATCCAGTTCTATGGGGATTGCTGTTTGTATTAGGCTGGGAAAGGCTTACCTCAATTCCTGCAATGCCGATGGGAATCAAACGGGTTGGTCTAACACATTACCTAATGACTCTATTTCCCGATTTCAAACTACATGCAAATATGCTCAGTGATTTGTTAGGTGATAAACCACCGACAACATGGATAGCATTTTTAGTAATCTGTGTCCTGACGGCAGGTGCAATGTGGCTTGCTATACGAATTTTTCAGGAACGGGAGTATTTATAGTGAAAGCCAAAAATATATTCACACTCCCCGGTAGGTGCGGTTTCCTAACCGCACTGGAGTTTTCTCCAAAATTACCGAATTAATAAATTAATCTTCATCTAACCGCACTCTTTACACAGGTTCGGTTAGGAAACCGAACCTACCAAAGTATATAAGTAATTACGAATTTTACTATAATGTAAGACATATTTAGCGTAACAGGTAAGTCTTAATTCTTATTGAGATAAAACCCGTGCAGTTTCACGAGACACGATGAGTTCCTCGTTTGTAGATACAACGAGTATTTTTGTCCGACTATTCTCAGCAGAGAGATCGTCTTCGTCTGTAGTATTGATATTTTTTTCTACATCTAAATGGATACCGCACCATTCAAGTCCTTCACAGATCTTTGCGCGTGTTGTTGTGCTTTTCTCTCCGATACCACCCGCAAAAGCGATGACGTCAACACCACCAAGTGCAGCAATATAAGCTCCGATATATTTCTTCACTCCGTAGACATAGGTTTCTAATGCCAAACGAGCATTGTCATTTCCAGCATTGATCGCTGCTTCTACATCCCGCATATCTCCACTCGTACCAGAGATACCTTTAACACCTGAATTCTCAATCAATTGCTGCCTGATTTCATCTGTAGAAAATCCCTCTTTATCCATCATATATAAGACGGCAAAAGCATCTAAGTCACCACAACGTGTAGATTGTATCATGCCGTATTGTGTTGATGCCCCCATAGATGTGTCAATAGATTTCCCGTCTTTGATAGCAGAGATGGAGGAACTCCCCCCGAGATGGCAGGAGATTATCCGAAGTCCTTCTGATGATTCTTGTCCAAGTAATTCGGGAACACGTTCTGATATATAGCGGTGTGATGCTCCGTGAAATCCGTATTTACGAATACCGTGCTTTTCTACCCAAAAGCGAGGTACACCGAATTCGTAAGCATAATCTGGAATAGTTTGATGGAACCAAGTCTCAAAAACAGCCACGAGTGGAGTCCTTGGAAGCAGTTCCTGAAAGGCACGGATTGAGGCAATATAGAATGGATTGTGGATAGGGGCAAGCGGAGTGAAAGCCTCTAATGCAGCGATTACATCTTCAGTAATACGAGCAGAACGCCAATATCCTTTCGCCAGAATGGTTTTGAATCCAACACCGTCCAATTCACTTAGGTCAGATAGACAACCTACCTCTGGATCGGTGATAAGTTCCATCGCGTGAGCAATTGCATCAATGTGTATTGGAGTATCAATTTCCCCTTCACGGGAAGGTTTGCCCGGTACTGCATGAGTAAACGCTGATGGAGAATTTCCGATACGTTCAACCCCTCCCTTGACGAGAGAGGTATTTGTATCCATATCAATGATTTGGTATTTGAAGGATGTGCTTCCAACATTGGCACAGAGAATTTTCATAGTTCTTGGTTCAATTGAAATCGATACAATAAACAAGTGACGGAGTATGTCATATACTAACACCTTTATAGGCATATGGTAATGCATCCCATGTTTGGTTTTCTAAGACTCTACCTTCACGTTTTTTATTTCGCCCACCCCACTGTTTAAAGAAAAACGGTACTGAGGCTTGTTGACATTGGTCACGAATATCAAGTACCCACTCTTCTTGCATCAGACGCGCACCAGGACCAGATTCTCCACCGACAATAACCCAGTCTATACCTGATAAATCAAGGTTTCGGAGTTCACCTAAAAGCGGCTCAAGAGACAGAAATTTTACATTAGCATTTGTTTTTCGTAAATCGTCTATGCGAAATTTATACTCTTCATTTTCAACACTAACTCCCATCCACACATTCTCAGACCATTGTATTTTACTATTCAGTTTGACCAACCGCTTAGATCTTTTTGTGAGTATTTGAAAGTGGTGTTGCTTAGCTTTACGCATTGTGAAAAATATCTTTTGAATAAAATCCAATGGAACGTCTTCATGAAACATATCGCTCATGGAATTTACAAAAATCAATTGTGGCTTCTTCCATTTTAGTGGAGCATCAAGTAAGTCTTCAACAAGCCGAACTTTATTTGTCCATCTCGGACCTGCTTTTGTCATTTTTGCAAGTTCCTCATAAGCATAACCTCTTTTTGAGAACCTTGCAGCGATTCGTTCGGCATAACAGTATCGACATCCCTCAGAAACACGCGTACATCCTCGTACTGGATTCCAAGTTGATTGTGTCCACTCAATTGCAGATTTGGTTGCCATTTTACTGTTCCTCCTTGGGAGAAAACACTAATTGTTTTTTGGTGGGAATGTTACTTTGACACTGTCTGCAAATGTAACCATTCTTTTTCTATTTGGACGTTTGTTTGCTGGTGGATCAGCTTGAATTTCACCCTCTGCCTCAAGTTTGGTAAGTATTTCTTTATAATTTTTTGAAATATATGGTGTGCCTACATTGTGACGATCATAAATCTCCTTCATTGTCAAATCCATACCTGCAAAATCGGTCAACAACATTTTTGCTAAATCGTCAAGTGGACGGGAATATCCAAATAAAAGAAGTTGTTTCTCGGTAGCTGACGTGTATTCAAAAGAAGGCACACCTTGATCTGTTCCTGAACTTTCTTTAGCCATGATTTCTTTCATAATTTTGTAACCCGTTTTATTCTTAGAAACGAAGATTAAATGATGGCTTGAACGCTTTCCACCATCTTTTTTGAAACAAAATGGAAGAACGTACTCTCCACCTTTCGATTGTAATGACTGGCTAATTGCATCAACTATTGTTAACTCTCGTTCTAACGGATTCATAGGGACAAGTCTACATCTAAGTTCTTCCGCCTGTTCACTACCAAACAGCGCATTCATATGTTTACGAACTTTTTCATTATTAATTCCCATATTGATACGATTGTAATTAAAGAAGAATATACAGTCACATCCCCAGTTATTAACAGCAGAACTGATGAGTTGAAGAGAAAGTCCTTTATAACCCCAAGGGTCCACAAAAAATAGTGTTGGTATCGTCCTGACTCGTTCCAATATCTGAGTTACTTCTTTACCAATTTCTTTGTTGATAACGACAGGTTTATTTTTTAGTCGTTCTATACTTGGAATTGTGTTGATTGCATCCTTAAGGTTCTGAACAAACTCTAAATTATAATCATTAAAAATACTAACAAGCATGTCTTGAATATCATCATCATCGATTGCCTTCTCAAGCACAAGAATCGGTGTAGATTTGAAACCATCATTATATTTACCTTTACCAGCAAAAAGATCTACATAACCAATTCTGTTACCGCTCTTTTTAGCTTGAGGAACAATGACTTTTGCCCATGCCCAGAAATATTTTTCAACAATTCTAGCTTTCACCTGAGACTGTTCTCTGGATTCATCAAAAAAAGAATTTTCCTTCATAATTTCCCTACATGTAATTATACTAATAACTTATTGTCTTGTCAAGTATTAATTAACGATTAATTCAATTGGCAATTTTCAACGCAGCTTCTACTTCAGATGCTAATTTTTCAGCGGTAGGTTCAGCAAATGGTGAAATTCCAGCAGCCGACATCAACTCTGAAAGATCCCAACGTGAAATGTTTAGTAGTTGTGCGGCTCTACCAGCACTGATGTCACCTTGTCTGAGGAGTTCAAGCACGAAAGCTTCTTTTGCCTTCAACTCTACATCAGTTTTATGGAGTAGTAGTGTTTCGTCAATCGGTAGTGTGAATTGAATTTCAACTTGGGTTTTTGCCATGCTTTCTGCCTACCTATCGTAAATTTTGGAATATATTCTGATATGTATAGGAAACATTGTAACACAAAACTCACGGCAAATCAACGATGTATAGTATTTATACCATTTCCAATTGACAAAACATCATAAATAGTTTATTATATTGCGACCCATTTCAAATAAAGTGAGGACGCAATGAACAAAAAAGTTCCCGATATTACCGAGAGTGTTAAAGAGTTGAAATCCCTTATGGGACAAT
>JAJDWI010000134.1 GCA_022825665.1 Candidatus Poribacteria bacterium | reverse complement strand
CATATCATTGTAGTCAATGTGATGTTTCAATAGATAGAGATGTTAACGCTGCAATAAACCTTAGAAACCTCGCGGCAGGGCATGCTGAGAGCCTAAACGCCTGTGGATAACGTGTTAGACTACACTTTGTAGCAGTGTTAGATGAAGCAGGAAATGTCATTTAGAGATAAAACTCTAATGTAAGAACAAAAGAACCCCCATGCTTTAGCTGGGGGAGTATGTCAGTTTAGTAGATTAGGGACAGCGACCTTCTGGTCGTGACAATAGAATAACGATCTTCGGATCACAACGAAAGGATATTTATATGGCAACATTTAAAGCAGGTATTATCGGTTGTGGTGGACGCGGACGTGCACATGCACAAGGATATAAGGCATCCTCAGATGTTGAGATCGTCGCGTGCTCAGACCCAGTTGAAGGTGCTCGTGACAAGTTTTCAGAACAATTTGATGTGCCGCGCACTTATGAAGATTACAATGAAATGCTTGAAAAGGAATCGCTGGATTTTGTTAGCGTTTGCACCTGGATCGCACTTCATAAGGATATGGTTATCGCTGCTGCGAATAGTGGTATCAAAGCTATCCATTCTGAAAAACCGATGGCACCCACATGGGGAGATGCCAAAGCACTTTATCAAGCTTGCGTAGATAACGATGTCGTCATAACGTTCTGTCATCAACGCCGTTTTGGTGCACAATTTATCAAAGCGAGACAGTTAGCGAATGAAGGCGCAATCGGCGAACTACGCAGGTGTGAAGGCTCTTGTTCAAATCTACTTGATTGGGGAACACATTGGTTTGACATGTTCCAATTTTATAATAATGACGAACCTATTGATTGGGTTATTGGTCAAATAGATGTGACAGAGGAAAGAATTGTTTTCGGGACGCAGGTAGAAACGAGCGGTTTAACATGGTACCGTTGGAAAAACGGTGTAGAAGGGTTACTCACCACAGGAGGAGTTTCTTTAAAAGGATTCGCTAATCGCCTCATCGGCACGAAAGGGATTATTGATGTCGGTGGTGGGGCACCAGTCCGTATGCTACGAGAAGGTTCAAATGAATGGGAAACACCTGATTTAAGTGATGTTACACCTAAAGGGAACGATACAACCCTTTCCGTTCTTGACCTTATTGACAGTGTTAAGACAGGACGTGAACCCGAACTTAGTGGACGCAAAGCAATTCAATCAACGGAACTTATTTTTGCAACCTATCACTCAAGTCGAGAACGTGCAAAAATAACTTTGCCACTCACAGCAGATGACTCCGCCTTGTTAACGATGGTCGCTAATGGCGATATCGGTTAATACGCTTGAACGATGGGCAGGGAACGAATCTGCCCATTTAAAATCCGCAACAAGATATCGATGAATAGGTTTTTATCAACCTAATTTAAAAAACTGCGTCTAATAAAGCAATTGAATACCTACTTAATGAATCTCAGGAACTTTACAAAGTTACAGTGCGTGTTGACACTAACAGGCGTGGCAATCGTTAACTATAGTGAATTACATAATTAAGTGAACATTTCTTGGATTTACAGTGTTTGTAGTCGCGCAAATCAACGCCAAATGCGCGGATGGCATTTGTCGTCTCTCACATTCATCGGTAGGCGAGGTTTCCTAACCTCGCTTGTTAAATAGAGTCTAAGTAATTTTAATATCCACTATAATCTGTGTCCTGATAGTGTTGACTGAAATCTGTTACGTAAGTAAGAAATTAATATTTTGTGAAACCATGCGAAGTTAGGAGTTCGGAATTGACCAGACTTCGCGGTAGCGGGGGAAAACGCGTGTCAAAAATCAAAAATTGTTTTTCTGTTCTGTGTCACAACAAAAAGGATGCGAATACTACGTTGTCATTCAGTTTTCGTTGGACATCCATTCTCATTTTTCAATTATTTCTTGTGTTGTTAGTTGTCCAACCTTATGCTTGGGCACAACTGTCAAATTTATCCGTTGATGCCAACGGTGATTCAGTATTTAACGGTGATACAGAAAAGTTGCAGATCGTATTTACAACCAGCGATAGTGATGATGAAAATCGTGTTTATGAATATCAGGTGTTTGTGGACCATAATGGAGAACAAGAAATTTTCTCTGGTGCGGAAACTCACACTGGCGAAAGATTATCTGGTAATCAGACCGTAAGATTAGAATGGGATGGAAAACTCACAGGTCAATCAAATACACTACCAGATGGAGATTATACGCTTCGTGTTAGACTAACTATTTCAGTTGATGATCCCTCACTTGAGGGCGAAGAGGAACAAGAGGACCAGGTATCAGAACTTGAAACAGTGATTACAATTGACACAATGGCTGAAAAACCTGAAATTAGTTTAGGTGATGTCGTATTTTCCCCTGTGATATCTACGCTTCCTGTTTATTATACTTTAACCGAAGAAGTGACTGAAGCATTGTTGGTATTTCAAAGAGCAGCTGGCGGTGAACCAATTGGACAATCAATTGCTTTGAACACAGGAGAGGGAAGTCATACCTATTTTTGGAATGGTAAGGATGCAAACGAGAGAGTATTTGAGGATGGACAGTACAAGTTAAAAATACAGATAATGGACAACGGTGGAAATAAGACAGAATCCGATTTGACAGAAAATATTACAATTGATACTGAAAAACCCCGTATCACAGGTATTTTCGTAAACGATACATTACCACTTGTAGATGATACGTATGTAAACGCGAACGTTCATACTATCAGTTTCAATGCCTATAAAGGGGATGGAACAAACACAGAACTTGATCTCACAGGGAGTGATACTGAAATAGTGATTAAGCGAGTTGGTGGAGCGGTCATCAACGGAACATTGGCAGCATCCGGAACCAACAAAGCAATTTTCACATTCGGAAATCCTCTGAATGAATTAACCGAAAACGGAGCGTATGAAGCTACAGTCTATATCTCTGATATAGCAGGTAACCTTGTTTCAAGTAGTGCAAGGTTTACCTTTGATAATGCGGCACCAAATTTAATAACCGTGGCGACAAATAACGGAGAATTTATTCCCGGTAGTGGTGTCAATGGATTGGTGAATTATGTTGAAGTTACGTTAGAAGATAATTTTGAACTTAATCTTGACGATTCAACTATTAGACTTATGGATGCTAATGGAAATGCATTACTCGGACAGCAGACAAGTTCTGTTGACAATAAAATCCGTTGGCAACTGTTTTCACCTTTATTAGCAAGAGAGGGACTCCAAGACGGTAGGTATACCATTGAAATTGTTGGAGCCGATATAGCAGGTAACAGAACAGCACCCATTCCAATTTCATTTCTCTATGATAATCTTGCCCCAGAACTTGTTTCAGTAAAACCTGCACGTGATGGTGAACCGTTCTCCTTCTTAGGTGACGCTGTTTACTACAATCTCCCCCTTAACCAGTTTGTCGTTACCTTTGATGATGGTGAATTTGGAACAGGTGTTACCTATTCAGGTGCAGATGACATCAGCAGTGTTATATTCGGCATTTCCAATCAAGATGGCAGCACAACCCATATCTCCGGTCGGACTTTCCCAGATAGTGCCAACAGTGTTCTCACATACATTTTGGATACGCCGCTTCTAAAAAGCGATGGAAGTCAAGACGGGAAGTATGTCCTTAATATTAAGGCTGCAGATGCACTCGGCAATTTCGAGATACACCAATTTGAGTTTATATACGATACGCAAGTCCCAACGCTTACTTCAACTGTTCCTGCAGCAAATCAGACTGTTTCCAATCTCACTGAAGTTGTTATCCGACTCAATGAGACAACAAGCGGAATTGATTTTGTCCAGAGTGCTTTCAGTCTAAAACGCAGTCTCGGTGAAAGTCAAGTTGAAGTACCTGTAGATATCTCCAGTAACGGTATAGATACAGCCACGTTGACACTATTGCAGCCGATTGCCTCAGACGGATCGGATGATGGAACCTATATCATTGAAGTTACGCCAACTGACCGTACAGGAAATATAGGCGCAGCTATCAGACGAGAATTTTATCTGGTTAGCCAGACACTACCGCAAATTCGATTGACAACACCAGAAGCCGGAACTGTTAATAACATAAGCGATATTACGGTTGAAATAACCAATTATATCGGTTCCGGAATTAATTTTGATGCTTCAACAATAACTGTCCTGAACACACAAGGGATCCTTGTGCCACAAGCAAAGGTTGAGGCAGATGCAGCGAACAATCAATTAACATGGAGCACCGAAGCAGCAATTCCACGAAACGGCACAGCGGATGGAGAATATACCATCACAGCAACCTTTGTGGATTTCTCTGGAAATCAGTATACACAAAATTTCCCGCTTATATTAGATACACAATTCCCATCAATCAACACTGTTGAGGTAGGAATCGACCCGAAACAGCAGCTTTCACTTGATACTGCTATAAGTGTAACCGAATCTTTTTCTCAGATAACCGTTGAATTTGATGGAACTGATACTGACTTTGATAACACAGTTGTATCTTTAACAGGTCCAGATGGAAATGCAATTGCTGTACACCGAAGTAATGATGGTGCCAACCTATTGACGTTAAATTTCCAAAACCTTTCAATACTCGGGGCATATACACTTACAGTTACGCCAAGTGATATTATCGGTAATGTCTCTGAGACCCCCTTTATTTATAGGTTCCATTTGGACATTGCAGTGCCTGTTGTTACGTCAGTTATGATCGGTGGTAAGAGTGGGGCAATTGTTTATGTCAACGGCAGTGCTGGCGAGATTGTTGCTTCAATAGCAGATACCACAGGAATTGGAATTGCTGTAGGAGACGGAGAATCCAGCATTGTTGTTACGAGTTCTATTGGACTACCGGTCCCTGGAACCACAACAATCAATGCTCAAAATCAATTGATATGGCGACCAATAGCACTTCCCGATGATGGTAGTGCGGATGGACAGTATACTGTTGCTGTCACACCTGTAGACAACGCAGGACGCACGGGTGATGTGGCTTTCCGCGCATTCATATTTGATACCCAATCTCCCAGAATAACTGCTGCTACACCTATAGTCCTGCATCAACCGATTTCTTATATCGGTTCAGGTTTAGGACAGTTCCAATTAACCGTTGAAGATGTTGGTCCGGCATTGCTTGAACTTGATGATCAAACAATCAGCTTACATGATAATAACGGTGAACCGGTTGATGGGTATATTACACATGATGACACGAACCAACTTTTCTTTACGCTCCCCACACCTCTACCGACAGATGGAAGTGCTGATGGAGAATATACACTAACGGTAAACCTCGTTGACAAAGCAGGTAATAATTATCAAGTTGAACATGACATCATTTACGATTCTCAAGCACCACGGTTGTCTTCGGTCAATTTGAACCTCGAAACCCCATTAAGTCTCACACCGTACCAGGTTACCGATTTGACTGATACTATCAATCAACTCACACTTAATTTTCTTGAGTTGTCACAGATAGACTTCGCGAATACGATAATTAACCTTATGGGACCGGACGGTTCTGCGATACCATTAACTTTAGAAAATAACGGTGTAGATGAGATAACTGTCAACTTTGTTACTTTGACGCAAGGTGGACTATATACACTTTCTGTCACGCCGCAGGATAAAGCAGGTAATGTTGTCCAGGGTGCTGTCCCGTATCTATTTAGGTTGAAGTTTGAGCCGCCAAGTTTAGCATCAGTGCACGCAAACACAGTCGGTGAAGCTTTTGAACTGACATCATATCAGATAACCGATATTTCTGATCCTATTAACAGTTTCACCCTTGAGTTTACAGATGCTTTGCGTGTTGACTTTGAAAATACCGGTGTAATGCTAAGTGGTCCGGATGGACAAGAAGTCCCTGTCACCTTAGTAGAAACTGAAGATAGTAAATTGATGGTTCGTTTCGTACCATTAACGCAAAGCGGACAATATATCCTTTCTGTCACACCTCAAGATATATCTGGTACTACTGCCCAAAGAGCAGGACAATACCCATTTAGGTTGAAGTATGAACCTTTGGGTATAGTATCGGTCAAAGCAAGTGCTCCAGACGCTACTTATGATCTGATCCCTTACGAGATAGTTGAGATTGGTGAATCCATTAATAGTTTCACCCTTGAGTTCACGGACGGAGACCGTGTTGATTTTGCCAATACCAGTGTAGTATTGATGGGACCCAACGGACAAGAGATATCTGTCTCCTTAGAAGATGACGGAGAAGGGGTAGCGTTAGTTCGTTTTGTGTCCATAGATCAAAGCGGATTGTATACGCTTTCAGTCACACCGCAAGATATATCTGGTAATGTTTCGCAAACGACAGTGCAATATCCATTTAGGTTGGAATATGAACCTTTGGGTATAGTATCGGTCAAAGCAAGTGCTCCAGACGCTACTTATGATCTGATCCCTTACGAGATAGTTGAGATTGGCGAATCCGTAAATGGTTTCACTCTTGAGTTTACAGATGGAGACCGTGTTGATTTTGTCAATACCCGTATAGTATTGATGGGACCCAACGGACAAGAGATATCTGTCTCCTTAGAAGATGACGGAGACGGGGTGATGTTAGTTCGTTTTGTGTCCACAGATCAAAGCGGATTGTATACGCTTTCAGTCACACTGCAAGATATATCTGGTAATGTTTCGCAAACGACAGTGCAATATCCATTTAGGTTGGAGTATGGACCTTTGGGTATAGTATCGGTCAAAGCAAGTGCTCCAGACGCTACTTATGATCTGATCCCTTATGAGATAGTTGAGATTGGTGAATCGATTAATGGTTTCACCCTTGAGTTTACAGATGGAGACCGCGTTGATTTTGCGAATACCCGTATAGTATTGACAGGACCCAACGGACAAGAAATATCTGTTTCCTCGGAAGATGATGGACAAGGTGTTGTGTTAGTGCGTTTTGTGTCCATTGGTCAAAGCGGATTGTATACGCTTTCAGTCACACCGCAAGATACATCTGGGGATGTTGCGCAAACAACAGTGCAATATCCATTTAGATTGAAGTATGAAGTGTCTGGTATATCCTCGGTAAAAGCAAACACATCAGACGCTGCAATTGATCTCATCCCCTTTGAGATCGTTGAGATTGGTGAATCTGTGAATGGTTTAACAGTTGAGTTTACAGATGCTTCACGCATTGATATTGAAAATACCAGTGTAACGCTCACAGGACCCAACGGACAAGAAATATCTGTTACCTTACAGGAGAATGAACAATCTCAGTTGATGGTTCGGTTTATACCATTAACTCAAAGTGGTACTTATACCCTTGATGTAATACCACAAGATTTAGCAGGTAATGTTGCACAACAGGTGAGCCAATACCAGTTTAGACTTGACACTACGCTTCCATCAGTCAGTTCAGTCCTTATTGATGGAAAAAGGGGGTCAACAGTTTACGTCCGCAATGCAATCCCAAGAATTGTCGCTACAATCACTGATTCTATCGGCGTGGGTGTCGCATTTGGAGATAACGGTTCAGCAATCGTCGTTACCAATTCCCAAGGAATGCAGGTGGCAGGTACCACTACTTCTAACGGATCAAATCAGTTGACTTGGATACCAACACCACTTCCAACAGACGGTACTGCTGATGGACAATACACAGTTGCTGTTACACCAGTAGATAAAGCAGGTCGCAACGGTATAACTGTCAACCGCCAGTTCATTTATGATACACAAGTCCCTCGTATTATTTCTGCTACACCGCTAACACTTCATGCACCTGTATCTTATCTCAGTGAGTTAAGTGAGTTTGTTCTTACGATTGAAGATGTAGGACCAGCAGACTTGGTATTTGCATCCCAAGTTGTAGCATTGATGGATGCTGCAGGAAAACCTGTACCTGCCGCATTAACGTATGACGAACTTACGCAACAATTATATTTGACGCTTAACAAGCCGTTTGCAAGTGATGGTAGTGTCGACGGTCCTTATACACTAAACACACTACTGATAGATAAAGCAGGTAATACTTTAAACGCTCGGTTATCTTTGATTTACGACTCTAAAGTGCCGCAGGTGTCATCAGTTCAAGTAAACACGCCTGGGAGTCCTACGGAACTTGTCCTCAACGAGGTTTCTGACCTTTCTGAAACTATTGACACTATCACGATCCAGTTTTCTGAGGCAACACGTATAGACTTTGAAAATACAAGTATTTCATTGACTGATCCAGACAACTTAACAATCCCTCTCACGCAAGGGAATGACGGCGTTTCTCAACTGACATTAAGTTTTGCTGAATTGACAAAGATCGGTGAGTACACATTATCGGTGATCCCACAAGATGTGGCGGGAAATGTCGCACAAAGTCCAATACAATTTGCGTTCTACCTTCAGTTCATTCTGCCAAGCGTTGAGTCCGTGAGGATTGGCGATACTGCTACATTAGGTAGTGGAGGCATCGCTTATGTCAATGCTGATAACTTTGAGATTGTAGTGAACTTACTTGACCCAGCAGGAGTAGGGTTATCTTTTGAAAGTTTAACTGGATCGGATATCTTGGTCGCAACACTTGATAATGAAATTGTTCCAGGTAGCATCGCAACCAATGGAACGGATATAATGGTTTGGCGTCCAGTAACGCTTTCCAGTGATGGAAGTTCCGACGGTAGATATGCAGTATATATCTATCCTGTTGATAAAAAAGGACGTGAAGGCAGAACCGCATATCGAGAGTTGATATATGATACACAAGAACCAGAGATAACAGATGCTACACCAATCAATTTAAGTCAACCAGTTACCTATATCAGCGAGAGTTTAACACAATTCCAATTCACAGTACAGGACGTTGGTCCAGCAGACCTATCACTTGAAGATCAAAATATCAGTCTACGAAATCAAAGTGGGGCACTAATTCCAACAAAACTTACAAGTGATAAGAATAATCAACTTTTCCTGACACTTGACGAACCACTTCCGCTTGATGGAAGTAGAGATGGGGAATATACCGTTGAATTAGCATTTGCAGATAATGCAGGAAATACCCTTACTATTGATCACTCAATAGTCTATGATACACAAGCACCAACTATTGTCAGTACAGTACCTGCTCACGGCGCACAACTCACAGAGGATGTGACGCAAATACAGGTAGTATTGGATGATAAAGGTGATAGCGGTATTGATTGGTCGCTTACAACGGTGACGTTAGTCAATCCAGATGGTGTGGAAATATCGGGTGAACTTACCAGTAATGGAAGAACACAGATAACGCTTACCACGAACCAACTTGTGGCAGATGGTATGTATCTTGTACGTGTTCAAGCGGTTGATAGAGCAGGAAACGGTAGTCAATCTGTCTTTGAACGAAGTTTCCTACTTTCCAGACTTCTTCCTGCTGTGTTATCTACATCACCGAGCACAGCACCAATAGAGGACGCATATACAAATGAGGAAGTTGACCAGATTGAAGTTCTGCTTGAAACAGCAGATGAAAACCATCTCTCAACAATTCGCTTGTTGAATAGCAAAAATCAAGTTGTTGCAGGACAACAGCTTCGACAACCTGACAAACTGATATATAAATTAGTGCGTCCCCTTGCTACGGATGGTTCTGAAGATGGTATTTACACGATTGAATTCACTCCAATTAGTGCAACTGGACGAAGTGGAGAAGTTCAACAATTGTTCTTCACTTACGATACGCAACCCCCTGAACTCGTTTTAAAGGGGATTCAACCCATCGTAGTAGAAGCTCAGGTTAATAATTCACTTACTAAAATCCAGTTAGACCTCACAGATAAGGTATCTGGCATTGATTGGGAAAGCCTTGATGAAGATTGGGTGACCTTTGAACGGTTATCACCAGATCCAACTGAAATACCGGGTAAATTGTCTTATGTAGAAGGTGAACAATCTTATATTGTATTTAGTTTGAAAGTTCCACTCGCAGACGACGGTTCTAACGATGGGGAATATAGAGTTTCCGTCACGCCTATAGACAAAGCAGGAAACGGAGATGAAACCTACGAAGAAGAATTTATTTACGACACAAGTCCACCAGTGATTGATCCTAATTCACTGCTTATCAATGATACACCACTGCTGACTGATATTGATGCTGAGGATTACCCAAGTTCCATTTCAACATCCGGTGGTGTTACTATCCAAGCAAGTATCTCTGACACAGGATTAGGTGTTAATTTGTCGCAGTCCAGTATCGTTATACGAAATCCAAACGGACAAGAGATTACTGGAACAACCCGACGTAACGGTGTGGATACGATCCTTTTCACTTCAGACGGGTTGAACGTTGAAGGTAACTATCAAATTATCGTCACTGCCGTTGGAAATGATACTGAACAACTCGGATTTTCACCGAATGATTCAATCACAACTGAGTTCCTCTATGAAACGACAGATCCAACTGCTGTAGTCACCAATGATGGTGGAAAAACTGAATTCACGGATGAAGAACTCACCTTAGAAGGAACAGCTGCCGACCCACAAGGTGTACGTAGAGCCGGTCCACAAGGAGAAAGTGAAGTCCCAGTACCAGCATCTGGTGTATGGTTAGTGGAAATCGTTGGAACAGGTCCGGATGGACAGCCTATAGAACCTGTACTCGCTACCGATGAAAGCGGTGCACAACAGCAACCATGGAGTCGATGGTCCATAGACTTTTTACCAGCGAGATCGGGTGAATATGATATAGATATACGAGTCACTGATAAAGCTGGAAACTTCGCTGTATATGATGTCGGTGAGTATACAATGTCGGTTTCTTTCTCATTCAACGGAAACACTTTTGTATACCCGAATCCTGTGCGCCACTCTAAAGGCGATAGCGCATTTATCTCGTTTGACTTAAATGCCGCTGCAGAAGAAAAAGTTGAATTGATACTGTATATTTATGACTGGGGCGGTGACCTGGTTTACTCAAATACATATACCAATATTATCCCAGGGGAACGGAATGATACACAAATAAATTGGAAATTGAAAAACCAAGCTGGAACCCCTGTAGCGCGCGGCCTTTACGTGTTCCGTTTAGAAGCAGTCAATGGAGCAGGAAATCGCGCAAATGCTGTCGGCAAAATACTTGTCGTTGACTAAGGCTTCAAAATACGGATAAACCGATAAAGGAGACAGATAATGCACAAATGTGTAGTTGTAGTAGTTCTAACCATAACCTTACTGTTTAGCGGGGCACAGAGTTATGCTGATCCTCATGACGGTGCTGGCACGGCTGGTGCAGCTTTTCTCAAATTCGAACCGGGGAGTAGACCTGTCGGCATGGGTGGTGCGTTCGCTGGTCTGGCAAACGATATTAACACCATCTTTTGGAATCCCGCAGGATTAACTTCTGTTCATACACGAGAACTCACTGCAATGCAGCACTTCTGGATTGCTGATATTAGTAGTCAATCAATTGGATACGCACAACGGACGAATAAAATCGTGTGGGGGGCAAGTTTGGTTGGAAGTTTCCCTGAAATTGAACGACGTGCAGGCGCAACACTGGAACCGGATAGCACTGTAACAATAGGTGGATTCGCAACAGGTTTATCTCTCGCTTATCCACTTGGCACAAACGCTTCAGTCGGTGGTACTGCAAAGTTTATCTCACAACAACTGGATATTCAAAATGTATACGGTGCCGCAGCTGATATCGGAGTAATCTTGCGGATGCTGGATAATCATCTCGGCATCGGAATCGCAATGCAAAATGCTGGGTTGATCTTTGAAGCATCGGATCGTGATGAAGATCTTCCTAACGATAAACTTCCGATGGCATTACGCGTTGGACTCGCATACAGAATTTGGAACCAAGTTGAAGCAGGGGCAGAACAAGCAATGCCACCACGTGATTTGTGGGCATTGGTTGCTGACGTAAATCTACCTTTGATTGATGCATATCCCAGTTTCCATATCGGTGTTGAAAGGTGGTTCTATGATATTGTTGCTGCACGCGTCGGATACCGTATCAGTCAAAACGATAACCCAAGCAACGGATTAGCTATCGGTTTCGGTGTTCGGAAGAAAGGATTGGACTCATTATCAAATATTGATTTTCAATTTGATTATGCTTTCGTACCTGATGCAGATCTTGGACATTCACACCGAATTTCCGTTATCACAAGGTTTTAATTTAATCATAGACTGTTACGACAACAATAATAAAATTTTAAAACATAATGCGAGGTATGATTTAAATCATACCTCGCATTACATTTTGAATAACATTTATATCTATTTATCGCTATACACTCGCTTCAAGCATACGCTCAATTGGTAAACGTGCTTTGTCAATTATTTCTGGATCCAACGTAACCTCATATTCATCAAGGTCTTCACCGTTATCAATTGCTTCTAATATATTCGCAATCTTGTCTAATCGTACTTTTGCCATGTGTGAACACCGCACTGAACATGCTGTCCAGAATTGCACCTTCGGAAATTCCTGTGCTAAATTGGAGGTTAATTCACACTCCGATGCAACAAATGCGCGTTCTAACTTATCATCTGCTACACGTGAGGCAATGTCTTTCATGATCTGACTGGTACTACCATAGAAATCTGCTTCCTTTAGAACATTTGGACGGCATTCCCAATGTGCGTATAATTTCCGTTTCGGATGCTCTTTTGGTATCTCAAAGGATTCACGTATTGCAAGCAGATCAGACAGTGTAAATCTTTCGTGCACTTCACAGACCGCACCGCGTGCAGTGTTGTCTTTACCGGGATAAACAACATTTTTTTCACCCTTTAACTCTTCCTCCAAATTTTGTGCGAAGAAAATATCTGGAACGAAAATTAATGTGTCACCCGGCATGGATTTAGCAATATGAGCTGCATTCGCAGATGTACAACAAATGTCAGATTCCGCTTTTGCATCGGCATAACTATTGACATAAATCATAACAGGGGCACCAGGATAAAGTTCTTTCAACTTTCTCACATCTTCGGCACCGAAATTATCGGCGAGTGAGCATCCTGCTGTCTTATCCGCTACTAATACGGTTTTGTCTGGACTCAATATTTTAGCGGTTTCTGCCATGAACGGCACACCGTTAAAAATTAGATAGGGAGATTCTGTCTTTGCAGCAAACATACTTAGTCCAAGGGAATCTCCTTGTTCCTCTTTGTCGGAGAGTCCAAAAACCAGAGGTTCCATATAGTTGTGTCCTAACATCACAACGTCATGTTTCTGCTTCAAAGTTCGTATTTTATGTATCGTTTTTGCGTGGACTTCTATGTCAAGAGATGTTAAACTCGGGTGGTGTCGGTTATATAGTTCATTCTTAACGTCTTCGAGAGAAAGGTCTGTACTGTAATTTTGCGCATTTTCCACTGGGGGAGTTTTTCCCGTAGGATCCATGCTAATCACACTCCAAGTAATTCGCTAATCAAATGTTGAAAGTTCATTTCGTTCATCACTTCTGCATGCAACCGAATACAGAATTGTCAAATCGGAATCCATACATTAAACAGATGATGAGAACGCATCCATTATCATAGCGGGTCTTCTTTATTCTTATTAGGATACCCACTAATTCCTTTTTTGTCAAGTTTAACACACAAAAATGCAAGTATTTTGCCAATATTTAACATGAAAGCAAAGAAATTGCTAAGTATTATCCTTATAGTTTGTTTAATTTGGAATTTAAGTTTATCTGCGGAGGGTTTATCTGTTAAACTCAGAGGGAAACTCGCTTTAGCAGGAATTCTATCAGGCGTTGCATTTTTGACGCACACACTTGTCAAGCGAGACAGACAAGCTGCAGAAGCAGTGCAGTCAAAACTTGGACCCACTGAACGAATCATACAAATTGAACGTGGGTTTGACAAATGGGAAATTCATCACTATCGTGAACAGACCTACTATTTCATAAACAATCGTTACATAAGGAAAAGGACTCCTAAAGCCCTTTTCCTTAATCAAACATCATTAGATTACATAAAATGGGGTGCATTTCCATATAGGTTATCAAGGTGGAACAGGTCATTTTCAACTTTTCTTAGCGATACGTCTGTTTCAGTGAACCCCACGTGGTGGTCAATTTGTCCTTCGCTTCAACGGATAACCCCTGAACTTGTCTCTCCCTATCCTCTTCTGTCGGTAAACGAACTTTGGCTTGTTCTGGGGTCCCAGCATTCGTATTTGAAGTCACAAAAATTGCATCTAATTTTGACGCATCTTCACGCGTCCAAATACGCAAAACAGTTTCACCTTCCTTATCAAAATCCCATTCCCGGTCAAATGTTCCAGCATCTAACCAGTGATTGATACGATCCCAATGCCACGCATTTTTTGTACCGATACTCCAACGATATTCGGTATTTTTTGTGACTTGAGGATTTTCGTCTGGATCAGAGGGTTGCCAAGTCACCCAAAACGAATCACTGTTGCCGTCCCAAGCAAAAGTATGTGCCCACAATGCATATTTCCCATCATCGGGAAGGTTGATAATGAATTCTACCCAACCTTGGTCACCACCACCTGTAGCAGGTTCGCCTTCCATCCAGACATATTTGCCATCAGATGTCTGTTCATCTTCCGCAATTACCATAGGGGCTTGAATAGTATTCGCTAATTCTGCTTCAAGTGCAAGTTCAAAATCCGCAGAAAGACTAACTGATGTCAAAACAAATACTGAAACAATAAGCATTGAAAAAACAAAAATACCGTATTTCATGTTAACTCCTTTCTATAAATATGTTCACACTCCGTAGTAGGTGCGGTTTCCCAACCAATGCAGAATACTAAATGCGTATTCTGCCATAAGTTCAAAATCTGGTTTATCAACTCACCTTACAAATTACTTACCTTTGCGATTTGAGCTTTCCCCACGTTGTTGTGAGTTTTGCTTGAGGTTCAACTGGCGTAACATCCTCTGGTCCCGGGAAACGAGGGTTAACTTCATCTACATTGTCCGAAAGGTTGTCAGTAATAAAAACGACATCTATCTTCGCGGCATCTTCGCGGACAGCAATACGAAGCGTTGATTCCCCAGCGGGAAGATCCCATTCCCGGTCAAATGTTCCACCATCTAACCAATGATTGATACGATCCCAGTGCCATTCATTTTTTGTACCAATACTCCAACGGTATTCTGTATTTTTCGTTTCCTGAGCATTTTCATCTGGATCTGCTGGTTGCCACGTTACCCAGAAAGAGTCGCTGTTTCCATCCCACACGAACACATGTGCCCACAACGCATAAGTGCCTGCCGTTGGAATATCAATCTTGAATTCTATCCAACCTTGGTCGCCGCCACCTGTTAATGGTTCGCCTTCCATCCAGACATACTTACCATCAGATGCTCCATCATCTTCTGCGACTACCATTGGCTCTTCAATTGTGTCAGCCATCTCTGCTTCAATTGCTCTATCAAAACTATAACTAACACCGTTCACCATTAGTATACCGACTATTAATAACATGCCCAAAACATACATCATGTTACGCATATAAACATCTCCTTTGTATTATATATCGGCACGAATTTCGCACCGCTTATGGTGAACTTTTCAAATAAAGAGACCTATATTCTGTAGGAGCGATCTCCGAATCGCGACGATACTCAGTGATAGTCGGGGATCGAAGTTCCCTTTTACATCTCTAAAAGTCTCATTAATTCTAAAGTTCACCGTATTTACTTTCAGTTATTGATGACTTCGTACGGAGTCTTAAGTTTGCCCCATTGCTGATATTGTAAAAATGAGGGTTCAATAGATAGTACTGTAGGACGAACCTGCCATTTCGGCTGTGCTGCCCAAGCATCATTGTCAATAAGTTCACGACGTCCACTTCCATCTGCATTCATTAAATGAATTACCCATCGCGCATCCTGTTCAGATTGAAATGCAATCATACGACCATCAGGTGACCACGATGGAACTGCCTCATCTGTCGGTGTATCAGTGAGTGCTTTTTTGTTCCCACCATCTTCAGAATCCATCAAGTATAGGTCGAAATCCGCTTGATCCACATCTTGCCGCATAGAAGCATATAAGATATATTTACTATCAGGTGACCACGTTGGGTAAGTATCCATCAACGGTTGATGTGTCAATCGTTGTTCTTCGTGGGTTGTAACATTAATGGTGTATATGTCCCAATTGAGCTCACGTTGTGAGTGAAAAACCAAATATGTTCCATCTGGTGACCAAATAGGTATACCGTCTTCAAACTCGTTTTTGGTGATATTTTTCACTACACCGCTACTTAATGTTAAAATGTAGATATTGTAATGACCTTCACGATTAGAACTAAAAGCCAGATATTTACCATTCGGTGCCCATGAAGGGGCTTTGTCTGTTGCTGGGTGATGTGTCAACCTTCTCTGATTTGTGCCATCAGCACGCATCACATAAAGTTCGTGGTTATCATCGCGTCTTGAGAAAAAGGCAATCTCAGTACCATCAGGTGACCACGTTGGATAGTAATCCGCTGCTGGATTTAGTGTGAGATTGACTGGTATCTTTCCATCGGAATCTGTTAGATAGATCTCCCAATTTCCGTCAATATTAGAAGCAAACGCAATCGTAACCGGTGGTTGACAAAAAGCAGTATCAATCGCAAAGCCGCAAAAGAGGGACAAAAGAAAAATAAAACCGTATTGCAATATTAGCAGAATTCGCATTTTTTGTCTATACTTCATTTAATTGCGTATCTTACAATTATCTTGGCAGTTTGATTGTGAATCAACGCCAAATGCACTTATGGTATTTAGCGGGAAGGAACTCCGATTCCCGACTATCAAAGTATTTCGTCGCGATTCTGAGATCGCTCCTATAGGATATCCCCAGATATAATAGAAATGGTATTATAGTGAAACTAAAAAATAAGTACATACTTCCCGGTAGATGCGGTTTCCTAACCGCATCTATGACGTTGAATAAACACAGTTCGGTTTCCTAACCGAACCTACCGTAGTGTGTAGATAATTATGGCTTTTACTATGAAGTTATCCGAATTACAATATCTGTTCTCTGAAAGTTGTTTATTGAGAAAGAAAATATCAAACAATGATTATTGTCTAATCTGTCAAATCTATCTTCAAATTATTTCTATACGCTTCCCACGTAGTAATTTCATTTCCGTCAGCATCCCTGGGCTTCATGAATTCTGCCAATCTTCTCAATATAGGAATGGGATGATTTTCATGTGCTCTGATCATATGTTGTAATCCATCAAAGAATTCCCGAGTGCCATATGTTGAGGATTGCATTCTTATACCTATATCAGATATTTCTTTCATTGGATCAGGACCTGTATATTCAAAATCTATAAACATACCTTTTTCTATTTGATCTCGTGTCATTCCAGTATCTATCATATGTTGTATTTTTTCTTCACGTGTAAGATTTGTAATTTTGCGAATCTGATCTTGTGTATATGTGCCATTTATACCCAATGGTTTGAATAGATCTTCTTTTGTTTCCGATGAATTTCCCACTTGTAATGGATTGATTTTAACATCTTCTTCTTGTTTATAACGTTGAATGTATTTCTCTTTTTGTTGAGTATTGACTGATTTTTGCCTATTGTCAGTTATATTCTCAGCTTTACTATGTAAATTATTATCACTTTTAACAATTAGGTTTTCTGTTATGTTCCTATCAATTTTAGATGCTTTATGAGATTGCGCTTGAGATTGTTTTATAATGGTGTCAATATCAGTTTTATTTATTTTCTCATTCTGTAGAAATATAATTGAGAATAAAACAAAAACGATACATCCAATAGTTCCGCCTATAATAAAGCTTAGTATATATTTCATGATGTACTCCTGAATTGATCAAAGGTGTATAATGAAGATTAATTTATTAATTTTGTGCCTTCTCTAAATAAATCCAGTTGTTGATTGTCTGTGCATTCGGCTAATGTGTCTATCATCTTTTTAGCTTATCACTACTTGAACCATATAGGTGCAGAGAAATACGGTTAGCAAGTTAAAGTACATCTTGCACAAGTTGCTCCTCAAAGGAAGGAGGAACGCCTTGATGGATAATCACGATTTCAATTTGACGATCTAAGTCTGCTTTCTGGTCAGGAGATGATACCCGTGCATAACAGATTGTCGGTGCGTCACTGCTTTTGAGACCGAGTAAATCTGCTGTAGAATAGTAGTAGGTGCCTGCTTTTGTTTTACGAGCAGGTAACAACTCTCCTGTTTTCCCATTTTCGCAGTGTGGTAGGCGTTGAACCAATCAGTTCTGCAGCTTCGCTAATCTTTACTAATCTATTTTCTGCAATAATATTTTATACCATATTATCAGAGAAAACTTTGTGCAGTTACTTGCCCTATTTTACAATATCTTTATGTTTTACTCAATATGACTTCTATAATAGAGTCTTACAGGATCATCTGTTTATATTACTTCTTCTATCACATCTTGTCAAGATACAATTTTATGACAAAAAGAAATTGACAAACTATACAGCATTCAGTAAAATAGAAAACTATGAATGCAATAGAATTGACAAAAACACTTATCGGTTATGACACCGTAAGTCCCAATACCAATGTTGAAGTCATGGACTTCCTTACAGACACATTGGAATCTGTCGGTTGCGAAGTGGAACGTGTGGAATACAACGACCCAGCGGGTGTGTTGAAAGTAAATCTGATTGGTCGTAAAGGACGCAATACAAGTAAACGTGGACTCGCACTACTCGGACACATAGACACTGTCCCTGCTGTTGGCTGGTCAGAAAACCCTTTTGAGGCGCGGATCGTAGACGATAAGATGTACGGACGTGGTAGCTGCGATATGAAAGGCAGCGTCGCATGTATGATAGAGGTAGCGTCTCGTTATTCGCCGTCTCAGTTAGATGCCCCTCTTTACGTAGTCATCACTGCTGACGAAGAAGTCGGCTATTTTGGGGCAAGTGCTGTTGAAGAAAAATCCGAGATGTTCAAACAACACGGATTTCCACAATACGGAGTAGTCGGTGAACCGACTGAGTTGAAAGCCGTTTATGCACACAAAGGAGCCGTGCGTTTTTCCGTCACTGCATACGGACGCGCAGCACATAGCAGCACCGGTGAAGGAGACAATGCAACCCTCAAACTTATCCCGTTTCTTTCAGAAATGCGAGAGATACATCAAGAGTTGACAACCGATCCGCAATACTCCAATTCTGAATTCACCCCACCCTTTACAGATTGGAATATCACTATTAGTGATGGAGAGTGTACTGCTAACATCACCTCACCGAAGAGTGTTTGTAATATCAACTACCGTCCGATGCCCGGAGATGAACCTCAAGTATGGATTGATCGAGGACGTGAATCAGCAGAAAAACATGGGTTAGAATTTGACCTATTCATCAATGCTGGACCCGTCCGTACCCCACCTGATGCTGAAATCATCCAAGCAGCACTTGAGATCACTGGAGACACGAAACCGCATACAGTCGCATATAGCACCGATGCAGCGGTCTTTTCCAAGCACATGGAAACAGTCATTATAGGACCGGGAAGCATTCTACAGGCTCATACCGTGGATGAATGGATGGCATTAGATCAATTTGAGAAGGGAAGCAACATCTTTAGTCAGTTTGTCGATCGTTTTTGCGTTTCGTAATAACTATTACCCATCCACATATAATACATTTATAGTAGATTATAGAATTGATTTGACATATTAACTGTAGGAGGGAACTCAGATTCCCGACTACAAGGTTATGGGTTGAACCTTCTTCCACTGATTGCTGATAGCCGATAGCCAACTACAACTACATCCGTTCAGGCAGTTCCTCAAAAAAGACAGCATCCGGTTTAACCCATTCTGCTTCACCGTCTACCCACACCTCGCGTTTCCAGATAGGCACAATCTGTTTCAAACGATTCATCGCATACTGACATGCCTCAAACCCATCCTTGCGATGTGGAGAAGCCACCGCTACAGCCACACTTACTTCGCCTATCTCCAACCTACCGACACGGTGAATCATAGCAACACGATGAATACCCCATTTATCTGATATTTCATCTGCAATCTCTGCCATCTTCTTTTCAGCCATCGGAGGATATGCCTCATACTCAAGGTATTTCGTTGGTCTACCGTCAGTATTGTTCCGAACAGTACCAAAAAACAGAATCACTGCACCAGCATCTGGTGCCTCTACTGCATCTCGCACCTCTTCCCCTGTAATGACATCAGTAGTAATCTTAAACATCACTTCCCCCTGTCACAGGAGGAATTAACGCCACTTCATCGCCTTCGGTCAGTTCAGTTTTCTCTGTAGCATATTCCCAATTAACAGACATTTGCATCACTTCGTAAAACTCCGCAATTTCAGGCCATTCTTCCTCAAGTCGTTTTAAAATCGTTTGGACGGTAGCACCTTCCGGTAGCTGCATCTCTTCTTCGGATCTATCCAGCATCTCGTGGCACACGGCAAAGTATTTGACAGTAACCTTCATTAGGGCTCCTTTGCTGTTTAATTTCTTATGAATCTTGTTGCTAAAGTATATCATAACAGGTAATGCAAGTCAAATTTTGGATCAGATATCCCATCCTAGGAGCGAGGTCTCCTCGCCTGTCTTGTAGGAGTGATCTCCGAATTACAACCCCATCACCAGCGGTGCGAAAGGTGTATACCTCCACCAAAACCCTTTTCTCTTATCCTGAAAATCCTGTAATCCCGGGGAATGCCAAAAGGCATTCATACCGTTGATTTGCAAATCTTGGTTCAGACAAAAATCCTGACATTCTCGTAGGTGCGAGGTCTCCTCGTCCGTATTCACACATCCTATCGTATGGGCGGGTGTTTCCCGTCCCTGTGATAGGAATCTGTTGTGAGATCAAACCCCTCCTTCCGCGTCCTCCGCACCTTCCACGATTCAGACAGAACAATCGACAATTGAATGCCTGTGCAGTCCACAAAAGGTCATTGACTTTTCTGATGAATTATGTCATACTTATATAGTAGTGAGTAACAGGCAAGTGAGAATGTGTGGCGTTGAAATTTCAGTGGAATAGTGGCAAAGCCAAAGAAAATCTTAGAAAACATGATGTTTCCTTTGAAGAAGCAAGTACCGTATTTTCAGATTTTCTCTCATTAACTATTCCAGATCCTCTTCACTCCGAAACAGAAGAAAGATTGATAAAATTATTGGATACTCTCAAAAACAAAGACTTTTAGTCGTTGTTCATACTGAGATAGGTGATGTCATTCGCATCATTTCTGCTCGAAAAGCAACATCTTATGAAAGAAAAACCTACGAAACTAACAACATCGAATCAACATGATCCGGATATGCTTGATGAATATGATTTCAGCGAAGGAATTCGGGGCAAATATGCTGAGAGATACTTCGTAGACCATAATCTGATTCAACTTGATGACGATGTAGCTAAGATGTTTCCCGATGCCAAATCTGTCAACGATGCCTTATGCGCTTTAGGAAAACTCATCGCAGAACACCAGAAAAAAGCATTATAAATGCTTATGTTGGATTGAACATTGTCGCCGAACATGGACAAAATCATCATAAAGAGCATAAAATTTCATGGTAATCACGGTGTACCTGAAGCAGAACGTGAAATCGGTGGACATTACGAAGTAGATGCAATATTAAGGTGTTCACTTGTAGACGCTGGCAAAACTGACGCACTTGACGACACGATTGATTACGCAGCAGTCGTTGATCTCATTGTTGATATAGGTACACAAAAGTCATTTAAACTGATTGAAGCACTTGCAGAGACAATTTGCTCAGAAATATTAAAACGATTTCCTGTAGAGACAGTCCAACTTACTGTCAAGAAACTCCATCCCCCAATTAATCAACCGATCACCTACTTTGCAGTAGAGATATGTCGTGAAAAGGAGTGATCATGCGTATTGGACAGCGATTGTGCATTCTTATCTTTATTGTATTTCTTATTTGCCCTTTTACCCAAGCAGCTGGAAAGAAAACACAACTCTTTCCTGACCTGCCAACTGGACTTGATATTTACCGATACGAATGGGATGTTGAAACTTGCGTCCTCTATGTCGCTGAGATGTCAAGGCAAGAACCTACGCTGCATTTTGAAGTTGCACTCGCAAATTCCCAAGTACTTGGAAAAGAGACTGTCCGTTCTATAGCGAAACGTCGGACACAGCGAGGCGACCGTAAAGTTGTCGTAGCAGTTAACGGTGGTTTCGGTGTTCTCGGTGATATGCGAGGCTACGGCGGCGTTTTGGAAAGTTTACATATCCAAGATGGAGAACTCATCACACAACCAACGGATACAGATGCATGCTTTGGTGTAACTGAGACGGGAGAATTTTTGAGCACTCCTGTGCAAATGAAAGCAAGTATCCAAATTGGTAACGACTCATTAGAAATCGGATGTATAAATCAACGTCGACTTGATGGATTCAAAGTGATACTTTATACCCCACGCCTCGGTGAATCAACACGTACCAACCGCCGTAGAGGGAAAGAAATATCTCTTAGCGGACTCCAACTACCATTGACACCAAACTATACCCATCCTTATCAGGTAAAATCGGTATCAAGTGATGGAAACAGCGCAATACCGCAAGATGGTGCAATCCTTTGGATTAGTACCCAAGAAAAAGCCCAAAGTGTCAACCAACTTATTCCTGGAAAAAGTGGTAAACTCACCGTTACACTTTCACCACCTGAATGGAATCAAGTCCAACACGCCATCGGTGGAAGGTTACGACTACTCAGAAATGGCAAAATAAACCAAATTCTTGTGGATAAACACAACAAAGAAAAGAAACATGTTCCCGGTAAACGCAGCCAAGAACTAAACCTAAGCCATGAACCACGCACTGCCCTCGGTTACAATAAAGAAAAACTCTTTTTAGTTGTAGCAGACGGACGACAACCTAAGTATAGCACTGGCTTAACACTCTATGAACTCTCCAGTATTCTTATTGAACTCGGTGCAACTGAAGCGATCAATCTTGATGGAGGTTCCTCAAGCACTTTTGTGGTGAATAATCAAGTGATCAATAAACCCTCCGGTAACCGAGAACGTGAGGTGCTTAATGCAGTGTTTATTACGATGGATAAGGATTAATATCTGTAAGGGAGAATCAATATGAAAACGTTATTATCATTTACATGCATTCTGTTCCTTGTGTTCTCGGTATCCGACAGCCATCAAGCAGAGAACACACCGAAACTGCTAAAGGCAGTCCCACTTTCGCAGACAGCACTCCAACTGCAATTTGATGGAGAGTTGCAAGCAGAAACCGCAGAAGACTTATCATTCTATAAGATTGCACCAGATGTCAATATTGAATTCGCACTGCTTGATCAACGCCTTGACCGCGTGCTGGTCCTCACTTCCGCATTAGAGATAGGAAAATCCTACCGTCTCTCACTACAAAATACAAAAACAGAGATTGACATTACACTACCTACCGAAAACGAAATAACCTTCGGAACGGGAAATGCGGTTACATTTTCTGGCAGCGCACAGGATACCAGTTTGATTGTCAACAAAGACCGAAAAACCCGTAACAACAATGTCGGTGCTGAAACAACTCTCCAATGCAATCCGACTGGCAGTGTCTTCTTTGTCGCTTTTGACCTTTATGACGCATTTGAAGACATGACTATCCGAGACCCGAAGCAAGTTTTAGATGTGACAATCAGTCTACATGCAAAGCAAATTGAAACAGATACTGCTCAAACCTTGATACTCCGCCGTGTTTTGCTGCCGTGGAAAGAAGGTAGAGGTAAATCGGATCGCGCAGAAGAGGACGAACTCACATACAACAGTGCATTGCATCGCAACCTACCATGGAATAAACCGCCTGCTCAATCAATGTTAGCGGGAATAGATGGCGATAACCAAAGCGATTACAACGGTTCTGATGATGTCGCACATAGAATTGACGGTGCTTTTGAAATTCAAGAGGCAAACAAACGTTATACCTTCAAAAGCGATTTAATCACCGATGCTGTCCGTTTTTGGATCGAGAATCCTGATTATAACTACGGTTATCTATTTGCCTTACGGGATGGTACCGCACCCATTACGTTCTCATCAAAAGAGACACCCGACGAAAACCTACGTCCAATCTTAACAATCCGCTACCAGACAAAATCTGACACAGGAGCTATTCCACCAAGGTAATTCCTATTGTCAACCTATTGCTGTGTCAATTCAAATTTTGTAGATAAATGTTGCAATTCGGAGATCGATAGATCGCTCCTACAGTCGGTTGTGTATTGTAGGAGGGACTCCGATTCTCTACTACTGACACAAATACAATTAAAAAATGTGTAACCCCAATCTTATTTTCTGACAATTTGACCTTCGTTGTACATATATGATATAATATGCATACGAGCAAAGGAATAAATGGCAATATTTGATACTGTTACAAAGACACAAGTACAGACTCACCCCATGGATTTCGTCAACTACTGTTTGGGATCTGAGCGGAACGATGTGGTATTTATTGAACATATTACACCTGAGCAACCTACTATAGAAATGCATCAGGTAGATAGCCTTATAAAGGTACGGATTGAAGGTCAAGAGGTACTGGTACATTTTGAATTTCAAACGAACGATAGTTACGATCCTAAAATGGATTTAAGGATGGCAGGTTATATAATCCGTCTGATTGAGACTTACAGGATACCAGTATATTCAAATGTCATCTATCTTCGTCCTAATGCAGGAAAAAGAGATCACGGGTACTATGAACAAAACGTAAAAGGACATCGCATTTTTGTTGAATATCAGGTTTTTCGACTCATTGAAATGGATGGACAACAGGTTCTTGATGCAAAACACGCTGGGTTAATACCTTTTGCTTCGCTAATGAAACGCCCTGCAGATGTTGATGCTGAACAGTGGTTACGACGTTGTATTTAAGTTGCGGATACCATTGAGGTACCGGACAAGCCAGCGTATTTCGCTGGAATGGCTGTTTTAGGAAATTTAGTTTACGAATATCAAACGATTTTAGATATTATTTCGGAGGAAACCATGCACGAATCTCCACTCGTTCAATACTTAACAGAAAAAGCAACGGCAGAAGCTCTCCAACAAGGAATACAACAAGGAATACAACAAGGGGTAAGGAAACGTGCTCTTGAAGACATAATGGAGGTGTTGGAACTACGTTTACACACCGAAGCAGCAAATTCCTTCAAACCTACACTTGATGCAATTGATGACTTACAACGTCTCAAGCATTTGCTTCGAGCTGCAATTCTTGCAAATACCCCAGAAGATTTTCAACAGGCTTTGCAATCAACAGAAACTGAACAATAGGAAGCACTTCTATCGCAGCGTGCTTTCTTACACATATTTTCGCAAATGTACCAACGTCCGTTCCACTGCACCAAGATTTTCCTCAACCAACTGCTTTCCGATATTGCCAGCCGTTATTCTTGACTCCTCATCGTCCAACCATTCTGTAATAACCGTAGCCATCTGTTCGGGTGTGTGCACAAGTTTCGCCGCACCTTTTTCCAGTAAAAGAGTCGCCTCATAAGCGTTCTGTATTGTCGGTCCAAATAGAATCGGTTTCGCCATCGCAGCAGGTTCCATCACATTGTGCACGCTACCGTGAAAACTCCCTCCAATAAATGCAATATCCGCTAATTGATACAACTTTGCCAAAATCCCTACCGTGTCAACAATGAGAACATCCACATTTTCCAAATTCACATCGCTACTAAGTTCTGAATAACAAAAGTATGTTATATTTCTCTTATTCAATTCTGCTTGAATTTCGTTTATCCTATCAGGTATCGGTTCATGAGGGACAACAATTAAGTGGAGTCTAACATCGGGCACATCTTCCCGAAGAATCTTATACGACTCAAATACGACCTTCTCATCATCTGAGTATGTGCTGCCAGCAACCAGAATAGGCTGCTTTAAAGTATCCTGTCCAGGGAAAAATACTGCATCAGGTTCAACCGAAAGGGCACGTCGGTAAACCTGTTCATAACGGGTATCACCCGTTACAACAACCTGATCCTTCGTGGAACAGAATTGTTGAAACCGAACTGCATCATCTTCCGAAATAGCGCAATGCAACGTTATATGTCGATGCACACTCCGAAGAAATGATCTACCTATCAGAGATAGACGTTTAGAACCAGAATGAACTGTCCCAGCAATAATGATGGTAGGAATATTGTATTTGGATGCTTTCCAGACAAGATTAGCCCATATATCGTATCTGGAAAAAATTAGACACGTAGGTTGAATAAGATCAATCAAACGTTTTGCATTGCGAGAGGTGTCAAAGGGAAGATAAGCAGCCGCATCAACATAAGCATAAGATTCTACATTAGGCACAACGGAGGGTGAAAAATAAGTTAAAACAATTCGGGTTTCTGCATAAATTGCTTCAATCAGTGGCTTCGTTTGTTCAAATTCTCCGACAGAAGTAAAATGAAACCATGCGGTTTTCTCTAAATTTCGTGCATCCTTGAGTTGACACGTTAATTTCTCAAAGACATCTCGTCGCCCAACAATACCCTCACGAATTTTGCGATTAAAGCACGCTGCCCCATGAAAACCGATAAACATAACAGGAAGGGCAAGCGCGTTATAGACAAATCGCCAAAACATGAGGTGTTGTTACGAGGATGAATTTGGTAGGACGAAATCCTCGCAGAAGCCTGCCGAAGCGGTCATGCTTCGGCTCTGCTGCTTCCACATTGAGGAGGATAGAACGAATGTCGTGTTAAGTTACTTCTCAATAACATCCAATATTTTTTTCTTGAGCACCTCTTTAGGCATCGCGCCAACAATCTGATCCGCTACTTCGCCATCTTTGAAAACAAGAAGGGTCGGAATACTTCGTACACTGTATTTCATCGCTGTCTGACGATTGTCATCCACGTTGACTTTTCCGACTTTAAAAGTGTCCGCATTTTCAGCTGCAAGGTCATCCAAAATAGGTGCAATCATTTTGCACGGACCGCACCACTCTGCCCAAAAGTCAACAACGACAGGGGTATCTGATTGAATCACCATCCCTTCAAACGTATCGTCGGTGATTTCAAAAGTATGTTCAGCCATCATAACTCCTTATACTTAGAGAGTGTAATAATCGTTTAGGTATGTTCGCCACTAAGGTTTCTATGCTTGTAGTTATTTCAGAATTTTATTGAGACATCCACCATTTTTGATTTAGTTGCATCAATTGATAAAACTCTTTTCAGACGAATCAATATGCTAATTATGTTACCCTATTCTACGATAAATTACCAATATAATTTATTCTAAAGATTGACAATTGTCTGAACTTGTAAGTTCATGATTAGGTATTCTGCGATTCTGAATGTATTCCGTTAGTATCGTAGAATCCTCTGAATAATATGCTCATTCACCTTTGATTTCGTGTATGGCATTTGGCACATCATACGCATCGTAGGGGCAGGGTCTTTCACCTGTATTGACCCTTCTCATCGTAGGGGCGGGGTCTCCCCGCCCGCAGCAGCCCGTGACATGTGCACTATAGTCCCAGCGGGGTGAAAGGTATATAGCAGAATCAGATTACAAAAACCCCTTCCGCGATTCTGACAACACCCAATTCAAAAAAGAACATCCCAACCCACCAAAATCCTCTTCTCTTATCCTGAAAATCCTGAAATCTTGAAAATCCTGGTTCAGACAAACTGAAATTCTGAAAATTACATAAAACATATTGGATATATATTGTTCCACCTCCTTGATAACCTACCCACCACATACCACCATCTGTTAAACTATAACATCATTTCGAAATGACAACTATTTATTAACTCAAAAACGCGTTCGTAGTCGCGCAATTCATTGCGCCTCTTACATTACATTCTGTAGGAGCGATCTCTGAATCGCGCCCCTACTATATGCAAACTAAAGCCTCGGAGAGGCGGCAGGTGTATAGTTACCGTGAATCCACCAACAAATCAGCCCCGGCGGGGCGGCAGGTGTATAGCAAACGCGGAAAATTTAATATCCTTTGTTTCCATTGTAATCCGAATACTAACGACTAAATATGAAAAAATACCGAAAAGGAAAAACGCACTAAAATGAAAATTTCAAAAATTTCGTACTACCCCATAAACCCAGTATCAGACTGGCATAAACCCGAAAACCAAAACGCACTAATGTGCGAAAAACACCCTTTTTTAGTGCGTTTTTTTCGAAGCAATTTAATTCATAATCGGACATCTTACAACCATCGTAGGGGCAGGGTCTCCCCGCCTGTCCGTTATGACACATGTATGAGAAAAAACGCGTTTGTAGTCGCGCAATTTATTGCGCCTCTTACATTTTTCTCCTAATTGCGAATTACAGACTCTCATAATGAGACAGTATTTATTAGAAATGGTATATATCCTGATTCAGACTTTTCTTATCCTGAAAATCCTGAAATC
>JAJDWI010000036.1 GCA_022825665.1 Candidatus Poribacteria bacterium | reverse complement strand
TGTAGAATTTCATTTCAAGTTCAAGGACATTGTGTTCTTGAGTTTCGTTTGTCATGATTGTGATGCTCCTGTTGTTGTAATGTAAGACGGATACTGCATGTCGGGTATCGCTGACGTTCTACCTATAGGTGTCAATTTAGTGATTCTTGCTTGTCTGAATTGCTTGTTGTCTGAACCAGGATTTTCAAGATTTCAGGATTTTCAGGATAAGAGATTTATATTCTAATATTCCTTTGCAAAAGGTAGTCCTTCATCCTGGACAACGGAATATATACTCACCAACTCATAATCCTGGAAATCTTGTAATCCTGTCCATCCTGGTTCAGACATAATACGATGTTATAGTTTAACGGATGGTGGGTTGTGGTGGGTAGGTTATCAAGGAGTTGGAACAATAGATATCCAATAGGTATAATGTGGGTTTCAGAATTTCTTGTCTGAACCAGGATTTTCAGGATTTCAGGATTTTCAGGATAAGAGAAAGCTATACACCTGTCGCCCCGCTGGGGCTATAGTGTACATGTCACGGGCTGCTACGGGCGAGGAGACCTCGCCCCTACGATAGGCATCAGGTGACAAATGTAAGAGGCGCAATGAATTGCGCGACTACGAACGCGTTTTCTCCTTAAATTGACGCATATAGGGCGGGGAGACCTCGCCCCTACGATGAGATGGGGCAATACGGGCGAGGAGACCTCGTCCCTACGATAGGCATCAGGTGACAAATGTAAGAGGCGCAATGAATTGCGCGACTACGAACGCGTTTTTTGTTAATGAGAAGTTATTATTTAGAATGGTATTATTTGGAAAACTGAATGGCTCTGAAGAATGATAAATATCTGTTGTCTGGATTTAGGAGATGTGGTATGATAGCAGCATGCATCAAAATGAGCCAAGTGCGATTCAGGACGTTGAGAAACCTTCAACACTCCGCTTTTTTGTTGGTACTCTCCTCTTCGGTTCTATCCTTATCATTCTTACCTGCTATTGGATTATCTCCGCAGAAAACCGTGTGGTTTGGGAACTCACAGATTTCTCAATCTTTCCCACCGTGCTTTTCACATTCTTTCTGCTGGCTGCACTTGCCCCTTTCCTGAGAAGAGTCCTTAAACGCGCTGCTCCGACATCCCGTGAACTTGCGATGACGTATATCATGGTCTCGGTTGCTACAGCACTGGCTGGACACGATATTGTGCGACAATTAGTTCCCATGATAGCTAATGCTGGGTGGTTTGCAACACCGGAAAATGAATGGGCAGACATCTTCTTTCGCTTTCTACCTACATGGTTGACAATAACTGATCGAAAGATACTACAGGGTTATTTTGAAGGGGATGATTCATTTTGGCAAGAACGTTATATGGAGGCTTGGTTTTTCCCGATTATTGCCTGGAGTTTTTTAGTGATTGTCCTGCTGTTTATGATGTTATGTATCAACATAATCATTCGGAAGCAGTGGATAGATCATGAAAAGCTGAGTTATCCGTTGACAACGCTTCCAGTTGAATTGCTTGGAAACACCTCCAATCTGTTTCGCAATAAACTGATATGGCTCGGTTTTGGGATAGCGTTTGGTCTTGAGATGATGGCAGGTCTAAATTATCTTTTTCCAGTTATACCTTCACTTAAAATAAAATATCAACTCTTCTTTTCAGATAGACCTTGGAACGCAATGGGACGTTTACCAGTTTACGTATATCCATTTGCAATAGGTCTCGGCTATCTTATGCCGTTAGATTTAGCACTGTCATTTTGGAGTTTTTATCTGTTTTGGGGTTTACAACGGGTATTTTTCAGTGCCACAGGATGGACAACAGCAATTGGATTCCAAACTGAACAACGGACAGGCGCATGGCTCGGAATAGGATTACTTGCGCTGTTTACAAGTCGAAGAGAGATATTAAGAGTATTGGGTGGTGTATTCTCATTTAAATCAAAAGACCGTTTATATCAACTCGCTGTCTATGGATTGATATTCGGGTTAGCAATTGTTTTGATATTTTGGTATTTCGCGGGTTTATCGACGTGGGTTGCTCTCGGTTATTTCGGTATTTATTTAGTATTGTGTATAGGCATGACGCGTATGCGTGCTGAACTCGGTCCACCGACACATGAGTTACACGGGGTACATCCTGACCGTATCATGCTGCTATTTATGGGCAGTCGTCCATTAGGGGCGCAAAATTTGACAAATACAACGTTGTTATCGTGGTTAGCGTACGGTTATAGATGTCACCCGATGCCTCATCAGTTAGAGGCGTTTAAAATCGGTAGACAATTTCGTTTGCGTGAAAATCGGATAGTCATTGCCTTGATAGTAGCATCGATAGTTGGTGCCTTCATATCGATTATTGGACACGTAGCCCTTTACTATGAATATAGGTTTGCGCTGTGGGGTGTTGGTGAGTTTAATCGTTTACAGAACTGGATAACTACCCCACGCGCGCCTAACCTTCCTGCAATTCAACACATGGGATTTGGTTTCCTTTTAACTGGTGTGTTGACGATTCTCAAACGACAGTTTTTGTGGTGGCCGTTTTATCCAGTAGGTTATGCAGTAGGTAACGGTTGGGCAATAGGATGGATGTGGTTTTCAATCTTCTTAGGTTGGCTTTTCAAAAGGATATTATTCACAGGAGGTGGAGTGCGAGCCTATCGCCAAGCGTTACCTTTGTTTTTAGGATTGATCTTCGGTCAATTCCTTGCTGGAAGTCTATGGAGTTTATTAGGTGTACTGTTTAATAAGAATATGTACACCCTTTTCCCATAATAACTTAAAAGTCTTCCAATGCTTCAGTTTCAGAAGCATAAACGCCAATACTCTGGGTTAAACCGATGGTATTAAAAATAGTACGTACCTGTGTTGCAGGATGTGCGATTCTCATTGATTGTCCTTTATCCCGCGTTTTCCACAATAACTTTATTATTGTTCCAAATCCGCTACTTGTAATAAAACTTTGTCGATCAAAGTTAAGTAAGAGTTTTGTTGCCTGCTGTACCTCTTCGTCAGCATAAGCGTCATTTATTGCCTCTTCAGACTCGTTTGTTAAATATCCTGTAATATCAAAAATTGCTATGTCTCCTTCGTGACGAATAGAGATTTGTGGTTGTGCTCTCACATTTTCCTCCTCAAGAACTGCATCCATAATATATAAATAAAACCCCTAATTTATTTAGTGCTATAGTTTGGACAATTTTAATAGTTATCTGAAATTTATTTAATGAAATACTGTGCATCCTAACCAGTTTTGTTTTTCCACCTGTCGCCCCGCTGGGGCTTTGTGTCTGGAAGTTTCATGTTCTATACACATTCCGCCCCTCTGGGGCTGTTCAGATATGTATAAAACATCCTTTTCTACAAGTTACGATCCCTAAGAAAACTCGTAAATAGTAGAGAATCTTTGAGCACCCAACATAAATCATAATATAACTGTCCAAACTATAGTATTTAGTGTATAAGTGCGGTTTATACCTTGATTTCAGTGTGGGAAATCAAGGTATAAATTCTATGGTTACATATAACATGAGCGGAACGTCATTCTTCAGTGTAAGTGCGTTTTAGTGGTGTATGTTCCTGTTGATCACGCACTACGGTTCCACCATCAAGATGAATCCATGTATTGAATTGACGTTGACCTTCTTTTAATTCAATTACTCGTGCTCCACGTGGAAATCCGTCTTTACCGTAAGTATTATAGCCAGTAGCTCTACCGTAACAGAGACGAATCCCGTGTAATTCTCCCCAGAAATCGTTAATGTGCTCATGCCCAACGAAGGTCCCTATTACATCTCCTGCTTCGTGTAGGGCGGCGAAAAAACCTGTATTAATCCGTGGTGGGCAAACATCCTCGTATTTTACACCGTAGCAGGTGTGAAAATCCCATACTTCGTCGTATTCAGGAATTGGAATATGGAAAAAAGCGAGGGCAGGAAGATGATTTCCTGCAGATACGGTGTGCTTTGAGGATTCATTGAGAAACCATTCTATTTGGTCACGTCTGATCCAATCGTAACCACCAATATCTGTGGGTGCATAGCTTCCAGAGTCAATAAAATAGAGGAGTGCTGCAGTGCTCCGTTCATTTGCATGATGAATTGTTAAGACATAATTTCCGACACCAGATATTTCTTCTGGTCCCGGTTCTACAAGTGATAATTCACTTTCCTGCATCACTGCCATCAATTCGTGACGGTCTGCTGTGCCTTCGTCATCATGATTACCAAAGACAGCTGCCCAAGGTATGCCACACCGTTCTAATAAATCAACTATCTGTTGAAGAGATTCAGCAGCATCATGGCATCCGCCTCCAGACAAAATATCTCCTGTCAGGACGATCAAATCTGGTACTTCTGCGTCAATTATACTTTCCATCAATGCAGCAGACTTCTGATCAGGCTCTTCTCCATTTTGCCAATGAATATCTGTGAATTGAACTATCTTAAAAGATCCGTTTTCATTAAACTTTAATTCAATTTCCACTCTATTTTTCCTCCCGTGTAACTATAAACATATTTCAAAAAAAAAGCAAGTAAAATAAAGACATTCTAACTTATAGTAGAATCCATAATTATTTACACACTACGGTAGGTTCGGTTTCCTAACCGAACCATAGATGTCAATTTAGTGATTCTTGTCCGTCTGAATTGCTTATTGTCTGAACCAGGATTTTCAGGATTACAAGATGGACAGGATTGGGAGTTGGTGAGTATACATTCCGTTGCAAGAGATGAAGGGCAACCTTTTGCAACGGAGCATTGGCATACAAATCTCTTATCCTGAAAATCCTATAATCCTGTTCATCCTGGTTCAGACATAATACCAATTCTAATAAATAGAACTACATTTTGAGACTTAATAAATTCAAATATAAGAGGCGCAATAAATTGCGCGACTACAAACGCGTTTTTTGCTAATGAGAAGTTATTATTTAGAAATGGTATAATACATGTCGGAGGACGCTTTGCCCTGTCCGACCTACAGGAATGTATGTAAGAATACGGGCGAGGGGACCTCGCCCCTACGGAATGTCCGAGGCGTAATGCATTGCGCGACTACAAACGCATCTCCTCCTCAAATTGACGCTTATGGTAGCATGCGCGTTTGGCATTCTGCATTGGTTAGGAAACCGCACCTATCGGACCTATGAGAATAAGATTTTATGCAAAATGAAGCTCATATATCTATTATCAAACTCACGTTTGTGTACATAAATTTTGTTAACATATACTAAAAAGAGACGTTAATCATTATCAAGTTAACATCGTGATTTTTTTAGCAAAAAATGTATGTTTAGGAATGCAAGACACACATAATTTGTTGATGGGAAACTTGTTGATTATTAAAGTCAATAACAGTAAGGGTTTTCAGATTGGCACGCGAATTGCTTTGAGATGTATAACTAAAGAAATTCAATAGGTATTTTATATTAGTAAAATACACAATCAAGTTTTTTGCCGAAAGACTACATGTAAATTTTGACATTTACATCATGCGACCGTATAAGATTAACTTAGGTTTCCCCAAGACAGGATACTTACCAAAATCAGGTGATTAATCATGAAAAAAATACTTTTGTTAATCTGTATCAATTTCACTGTTTTTGTTTTTTTGGGAGTCTTATGGTATTACCCTATAATGCCATTTCTATTTTATAACACGCTCGCGGATTCCGAAATGAAACAGCAGATGGATGAAGATTTGATTGAATTCTATCGGATTGTCAACGAAACGCACGAACTTTCAAGGAAGGGAGTACCGCTTACCGTTCCAGAAAAAGTGGTTTTGTTTTTCACCCCTGGTGGTGAATACGGATTTTTACTATGGCCTATTGTAGGTATTTTATTGGGGCTGTGGCGCGGTATATTTTCACATATCCGTTTGAGAAAACAGGTTCCAGCTACTCCTATTCTTTAATATAAGGATAGTTTGGACAATTTTAATAGTTATCTAAAATTTGTTTAATGAAGAACTGTGCATCCTAACCAGTTTTGGTTTTTCCACCTGTCGCCCCGCTGGGGCTTTGTGTCTGGGAGTTTCTTGTTCTATACACATTCCGCCCCGCTGGGGCTGTTCAGATATGTATTAAACATCCTTTTCTACGAGTTACGATCCCTAAGAAAACTCGCAATAATAGATAATCCTTGAGTACCCAACATAAATCAGAATATAACTGTCCAAACTATAGTAATATAAGGATAGTTGGAGAAAACACATAGTGTATACTGTGAAGTTATAAGACACCTTGAAGACATTCACGGTGTCTTTTATTATGGTGATTTCTTTGTGTTTCTACTGATATAGTGTAACCCTAATCGTTTTTTGTTGTGATTCCATATAAGTAGTGATATAATAAGAAATCTATTTTGCCCTGCGAGAATTGAGTCCTAACGGTTAGATCATTATTACAGAGTAGTCATCCTGTCGTCAATATTGTCCATGAACACTTTTGATACGCATACCACTATCATCTCAAATGAGAAAGTAGCGGAAGATCATTACCTATTACGTTGCGAGTGTTCTGATATTGCTAAGTTTGCACGTCCGGGACAGTTTATTCATGTCATGATTTCGCAAGGTGCGGGACTATTACTCCGTCGCCCCTTTACAATTTATACAGTTAATGGTAGAGAAATTACAATGCTCTATCAGATTATCGGAGAAGGTACGAAGCAATTATCAAAAATGCGGAGAGAGGCATCAATACAGGTGCTTGGACCACTCGGTAATACATTTGACATTGCAAAAAATCCTGAACCAGCAATTTTAGTTGGTGGTGGGGCAGGAATTGCTTCTTTGATGTTGCTTGCAGTCGCTTTACGTGCACAAGATACACCAACAATCGGATTGATAGGTGCACAACATCAGGACAGACTTCTAAGCGTAGATGATTTAGAAGAAATCGGAGTGAAGGTGCATATCGCTACCGATGACGGTAGCGTTGGACATCACGGATTTGTCACCGATATTTTAACAGACCTTCTCCATAAAAATGATCTGCATCAACCAACAATATATGCTTGTGGTCCACACGGTATGCTCGCTGCAGTCGCTAAGATTACAGAAAAGTTTGAAGTACCGACACAAGTTGCGATGGAAAATCGGATGGGTTGTGCAATGGGGGTTTGTCTTGGGTGTGTTTGTCCTGTCTATATTGATGACAAACGCATTGAATATCAACGTGTTTGCACAGAAGGTCCTGTCTTTAATGCGTCAGACATAGCTTGGGAAATATCATAGATTGAGAAAGCAGATAGTATGAAACGAACATTCTACAACGAATTAGTATCAACAAGTTTGAATGGTGAACTCATTTCAGATACTTGTTGTGAAAAGATACTTTCTTCACCAGAAGTTGAGTTGCTTCCACTGTTAGACTCGGCATATCAGATTCGCAAAACATACTTTCAGAACACAGTCCAACTCCATATCCTCAATAATGCACAGAACGGTAATTGTCCAGAAGATTGCCATTACTGTGTGCAAGCAAAAACTGCAACGACAGATATTGATTCCTATCCATTAAAACCACAGTCTGAAGTTCTTGCTGAAGCAGAACGTGCATATCAATCTGGTGCGTATCGCTATTGCATAGTGATGAGCGGTAGAGGTCCCTCACCTAAACGGGTCACACAATTAGCGGACTTAATACAAGCGGTAAAAACAAAATATCCAATTGAAGTGTGTCTATCTGTTGGCTTGATTGACGAACCCGCTGCGCGTACTTTGAAGGAAGCAGGACTTGACAGGTTAAATCATAATCTCAACACATCTGAAGCACATTATCCGAAGATATGTACCACACATACCTATCAAGATAGGATGGATACCTTACATGCTGCACAATCGGCAGGACTTGCGTGTTGCTCAGGGGTTATTGTTGGGATGGGTGAAGAAAACAGGGATTTAATCAGGGTTGCTAAAGAACTCCGTAAATTAGAAGTAGCCTCTATTCCGGTTAACTTTTTCCTTCCAATTGACGGAACGCAACTTGAGGATACATCATCTTTGACACCCGACTACTGTTTACGTGTGCTTTGTCTATTTCGGTTTATAAATCCGAGTGCAGAGATTCGTGTGGCTGCTGGCAGAGAACATCATCTGCGTAGTATGGAGGTGATGTCACTCTATCCTGCAAATTCCATGTTTTTAGATGGTTACCTTAATGCAATAGGTAAAGAATCATCACGTACGCTTCAGATGATACAAGATGCGGGGTTTGTTATTGAAGCAAATGGAGATATTTCGGGATATTTGCAACAAACTCAAACAGGTCAAGAAGGTGTGCTTCTCAAAGAATTGGAAGTGCTTCGTCCACGGATGGGAACAAGTAGATAACGTTAAAATTATGCACTTTCCAATTCAATCCTACTGAGGTTATTTAAGAATCGATTTCTCTGTTTCAACCTTATCCAATCTGTTTTAAACCACCCATATACGGCTGCAACACAGCAGGTACACGTACTGTTCCATCTGGGTTTTGATATGTTTCAAGAAGTGCAATGACGACACGCGGTAATGCCGTGCCAGATGCATTGAGTGTATGGATGAACTCCGGTTTTGCCCCTGCTTCCGGACGGTATCGTATATTCGCGCGACGTGCTTGGAATGCCTCAAAGTTACTACATGAGGAAACTTCTAAAAACCGTTCTCTTGCGGGTGCCCAAACCTCAATATCGTAACATTTAGCGGCGGCAAAAGAGAGTTCCACCGTGCAATGCTGCACAACACGATACGGTAATCCGAGTGCTTGCAGAACACTCTCGGCATTTTCTAATAGCGATTCATGTTCTGCATAAGAAGTTTCTGGTGTTGTGAACTTTACCATCTCTACTTTGTCAAATTGATGGATGCGCTGCAAACCGCGCGTATCTTTACCGTACGCACCTGCTTCTCGGCGGAAACAGGGAGTATAGGCGGTATAATAGATAGGTAATTCTTTAGCAGATAATATCTCACCTGCGAATAGGTTAGTCACAGGGACTTCGGCAGTTGGAATAAGAAATAGATCGGTGTCAGGATTTTCTTCGTCTCTATCACACCGATACATATCTGCTTCTAATTTTGGGATCTGTCCTGTTCCTGTCATTGTAGGACGATTTGCGAGAAACGGAGGAGATATTTCGGTATAGCCGTGTTGTGTGGTATGTAGGTCAAGCATAAACTGGATCAAAGCGCGTTCCAGTCGTGCACCTAAACCTTTAAAGACGACAAAGTTGCTTCCTGCGACCTTCGCACCCCGCTGAAAATCAACGATGTCTAATTCTTCTGCAATTTCCCAATGTGGTTTCAGTTCAAAGTCGAAACTCGGTGGTTCACCCCAAGTCTTAATTTCAATGTTGTCCTCTTCACCTGTGCCAAAGGGTGTGCTTGACTCTGGCATATTCGGTATCGTCAAACAAATTGCATCTATCTCAGTTTTTAGGTCAGTGGCTTCTGCATTCCGTTCCTTGATTTCCTGAGAGAGTTTCCGCATTTCTGCAATCGTCTCTGATGCGTCTTGCTTTTCCTTCTTTAATTGTGCAATTTGTTGTGAAACTTGGTTCTGATGTGCCTGCAGCGTTTGGGTATGTGTCAAATTCTCTCGCCAGCGCGTATCCAATTCAATTAGTCTATCTAAGTCTGCTTCAGTCTGACGGTGTTCCAACATCTGCCGCACAGTATCTACATTTTCGCGGATAAATTTAAGGTCAAGCACTACGGTTCTGCTCCTTTACTTTTGGGTTTTTATGTGGTAGCAAGTCTATAACGAGAACAGCCACAACATTGTAGAACAATTTGTGACTGTTTCTGCACTTAATGCCCGGTACGCCAACTATACTGTTGCCAATAGTCGGGATTGTTAAGTTCTTGAAGGTGTCTTTCTATTTCAGCAATGATATTCTTGTCAGTTGTAAATTCCAAGATTTTTTGAAAATCTGCTTTCGCTTCCTGCATCCGTCCAAGGAATCCTTTTGTTTCACCTCGAATTTTATAAGTTTTGACATCATCAGGGTTTTGTCGTATATGCTCATCAAACTCAACAATCGCTTCCTCATAAAAATTCAGGATGTCTTCCGCCTCCTGTCGTTCGGAAATGATTGCAGATGCACCTGGATCATACCTAAGGGCTTTATTGTAATCGTCTATTGCAGCTTCATATTGGTCCAAATTATATTTCGCGTTGCCTCGTCTGTAGTAGGTATCAGAAAGGTAGGGAAAGTTAGGGGCTATTCGTAACACTTCGTCAAAGTCTGAAATCGCAGAACGGAGTGCCGCATTGCGATCAGAAACCAGTGACTTACGCAGTGCCAGATAGTCTTTTAAACATGCTCGGTGGAAATACGCTTCCGCAAAATTAGGATTGAGACGTAGTGCCTCATCGTAATCAGCAATGGCAGAGGGATCTTGATCTAACAAAGCCCTCGCAAGTCCTCGATTGAAGTAGGCTTCAGCAGAATCTGGATTAAGTCGAATAGCCTCATCATATTCAGAGAGGGCAGATGTGTAAGGATGTCTGTCAGTTCGCATGCTTGTACCTTACTTGATGTTGTTACTACAGATAGTATATTGATGGTAGACAACTCTGTAACGAAAAAACCACAGTATTGTTTGCACAACCTGTGGCTAATTCAATAAATTTAAACGGGCCCGACGGGACTTGAACCCGCGACCTCCTGCGTGACAGGCAGGCGCGCTAAACCAACTGCGCCACGAGCCCAGAGGATACCTCTAACAAGTAGGCGGGACAGGACTTGAACCTGTGACCTACAGCTTGTAAGGCTGTCGCTCTAGCCACCTGAGCTACCCGCCCAAAATGAGATTGATATTATCTCATCTCAAGGACATTTTTAAGTATATCACATACTTTAGGGTTTGTCAAGAAAATTTCATTTTTCTCAAAATTGTTGTTGAATTAATCCTTGACCTGTCACTGCGTTTGTTGTGTATCACATTTCTTACCAATATTTATTTTTGCCTCCTATATCCATTATAGTATTATCAATGCTGGATTACAGAATTCATAGCATCCTCTGCATTCAAACTTTTTAGTAACGGAAAGCGTAGAAATATCGTTTTACAACGTGACAAAAGAATGAAAAAACAATAAAAAAATACATAACGGTAGGACTGACGGCTCCCAAACCTAAAGGATTGGGGTTCCTTAGGTCATCTTCTCACGCCTTGCGTATTTTGAAGATGTGGGCATCTTTTATCTCCTTATAGGAGACTCACTTGGGTTTAAACCAAGTTTACCGTTGCAGCAACTGC
>JAJDWI010000103.1 GCA_022825665.1 Candidatus Poribacteria bacterium | reverse complement strand
TATACTTTTGTTAGCTACAACTTGATCCTGAGATTTCGTCCAAGCATATTCTTTCTTTGCAACGTTGAAACGCTTGTTAAGTTCAGATGCTGAAAGAAAGTTGTCTTTAGCTAACTCTGACTTAAAATCGGCAAGGGCGTAATTGTAAGCAAATCTCGCATATCCACATTGCTGCGCAAACCAATTCCGTTGCTGATTATTCACATCTAATGCAATCTTTTGCGATTTATACATGGTATCACCGTTTCTGTGAAGACCCGTTTCCCATCGCAAGTGGTGTGGTAGGACTCGCAACCCTACCACTGAAACGGTATAAATAGTATACAATGCATTTTACCTAATGCCAAGCCTTTTTGATCTCATAGAGTTGTTAGCGGTGTCTACATCCCCGACCTAAAGGAACGGGGTTTTGACACCGAAGAAGGATAATATTGATGTAGTTTCAGAACCTGATGAGAGTATTTCTAAAGTTTTCAGTCCCATGACTCCCTTTCTGTTCTGAGATTAGCATCAATTTCTTCTAAGGTGCTTCCCCAAGTGCCTTTCATTGATCCACACATCTTCCGAATCAGGTTTCTTTTTTCTTCTTTAGTAAGTTCAGTAGTGGCAGAAGGGAGCACTTTGAATTCAAGCTCAATTAATTGTCCTTCGGAGAGATTGAGTTTGGCTAACGGTTCTATCACTCCATTTTTGTAAGTTGCTCTAATCTTGTTTGGTAATGTCATTTTTACACCATCCTAATTTTTTGTATTATGTTTGATGTGTTGACACAACAATCGCATAGAAACATAGTAACAGTAATCTATAAAGTGTTATAGTTTTCATACGCAGCAATGTCTGTCTCATACTGCAGAGTCCAACCGATTTCGTCAAGTCCATTCAGCATGCAATACTTCTCAAAATCACCAATTTCAAACATATAGGCAGTACCATCAGGACAGACGACAGATTGATCTTCTAAATCTACCATCAATCGATAACCCTCAGTCTTATGTGCTTCTTGACCAAGCGATGCGATAACGTCTGCAGTTAAGGATATCGGAAGGATACCGTTCTTATAGCAATTGTTACGAAAGATGTCGGCAAAGGAGGGGGCAAGGATTGCTTTGAAGCCGTATTGCTGTAATGCCCATGGTGCATGCTCTCGTGAACTACCACAACCGAAGTTGACACCCGCAATTAAGATACTTGCACCTGCATAACGTGGATGGTTCAGCACAAAATCTGGGTTCGGGTCACCATTTTCAAGATACCGCCAGTCATAGAAAAGAAATTCACCAAAACCAATTCGTTCAATCCTTTTCAAAAATTGCTTCGGTATAATCTGATCGGTATCAACGTTAATTCTGTCAAGTGGAACAACAAGTCCTACATGTTCTTTAAATGCTTCCATTTTTCGTAATCTCCATCCGTGAATTTATAAAATTATCAATTGAATTTCATACTACACAAGATTGTTGTTATAATACCTCAATAGGTTCCTTTCGTTTCCTATCAGTTCGATCAAAATCAGTATCAAAACTAATGAGTTGCAATTCATATTTTGCAGCGACAACATATTGGTATGCATCATCAAAGTCAAGATTATATTTATCAACTGTTATGTTTAATGTTTTAAGATCTTCAGGATGTAATGAGAGGATTCCTATGCCATCAACAATAATATCCTCAATGAACGAACGAAAGAGCGTAGAATGCTTCAAGCGATACAGAATAATACCTATAGAATGAAGTGATAAATCTGTAATGAAGATTCTACTTAAGTCAATATTCTGCAAAAATGATTGGACATCGTCCTTTTTATTTTGTCCCAGCAATGCTTCAAGAAAAATATTGGTATCCGCAAGGTACACTAATCTCTCCAATCTGATGCTTTTTTCTCAAGTTCGAGGGCTGTAAACTGGTCATGATATTCTTTTAATCCACCAATCCATTCCAAGTTTGGTTTTTTTACTTGTTTTGAACTCTTTTTAGTTCTTAAAAAATCAATGAAATGAATGACTTCTTGTTGGAACTCTGGTGAAAGTGCCTTGATTTTTTCAACAATAATAGTATCCATTGTAACCTCCGTATTTCCTTGGTTGGTAGGACGTTGTTAACATGTTTTATTGCCGTCTCATACATGGCAATATTCTAACTACGCAAATGTCCGAATATCAACAAAGCGACCTGTTACAGCAGTTGCTGCTGCCATCTGTGGACTGACAAGATGCGTCCGTCCACCCTTCCCTTGTCTACCTTCAAAATTTCTGTTTGATGTGCTTGCACACCGTTGACCCGGCATCAGAATATCAGGATTCATACCGAGACACATGCTACAACCTGCTTCACGCCACTCAAATCCTGCGGATCGGAAAATATCGTGGAGTCCTTCGGCTTCCGCTTGTCGTTTGACTGCCTGTGATCCAGGGACAACCATGGCATTGACGGTATCCGCAACTTTCCTTCCTTTCACCACTTCTGCAGCGGCACGAAGGTCGCTGATGCGCGAGTTAGTGCAACTTCCTATGAATACCCTATCTACTGTAATATCAGTCATCGGTGTACCGGGTTTTAGATCCATGTATTCTAATGCATGTTTAGTCGCTTGCTTCTCGTCGGATGATGTCATTTCAGCGGGATCTGGCACTTGCCCTGTTACATCAGTGACCATACCAGGATTTGTTCCCCATGTCACCTGTGGTGCTATATCAGCTGCATCAAGTATTAACGTGCGATCATATTTTGCATCCTCGTCAGTGGGGAGATTTTTCCATTGTTCAACAGCATCATCAAACGCTTCATTTTTCGGAGCGAAACGTCTGCCAGCGATATATTCATAAGTCGAGTCGTCAGGTGCAATCATTCCTGCGCGTGCACCGGCTTCTATAGACATATTGCACACTGTCATCCGTTCCTCAATGCTGAGTGCTCGGATTGCGGAACCTGTATATTCTATCACTGCCCCGTTACCGCCATCTATACCAATATGTCCAATAATGGAGAGAATAATGTCTTTAGCAGTTACACCATAAGGTAGCGAGCCATCAACACGTATTTCAAAGGTTTCTGACTTGTGTTGTAATAGACATTGTGTTGCAAGGACATGTTCAATTTCACTCGTCCCGATGCCGAATGCAAGTGCTCCGAGTGCCCCGTGCGTTGAGGTGTGGCTATCACCACACACAATCGTTTTTCCGGGTTGGGTGATGCCTAATTCTGGACCGATGACGTGAACGATGCCTTGTTCAGGACTGTTGATGTCGTAAAGCGGAATATCAAATTCGGCACAGTTTTGTGCGAGTGTTTCCATCTGTTTCGCGGCAATCTGGTCTTTGATGGGTAGACTTCTATCCGTTGTCGGTACGTTATGATCCATCGTAGCAAATGTTAGGTCAGGTCGTCGGACTTTCCGATTGTTTAACCGCAACCCTTCAAACGCTTGTGGGGATGTTACCTCGTGAACAAGGTGGGTGTCAATATATAGAATCGGCACCTCATCTTCGGATGACCGCACGAGGTGTGCATCCCATATCTTTTCGTACATTGTTTTTTGCATAATTTAACTTATACCTCTGTTCTGTTTGTCCTTATGGAGAATAAAATGGGCAGGTAACCCGACACTCAATTAGTGTAGGTATAATGTGCTAATTCACCTATTAATTATACACATACCGGCTTAGAAATTCAAGGAATAATCCAACGTAACAGGCATTTTAGTTTTTGATAAATCTACTACATTTTTTACAAGCGTGAATGTAGAATATGATACATGTAGGTCAGAGCGGGCGCAGCGATTCAGACAAGAAAGAAACCCAACCAGACAAAATAAACTATAAGTAACACTCTTAAATACAAAGATTTAAAAACTAAATAACCCGCATTCTCAATTTATTCATCATTAGGTTTGTTTCTTGATGACATAATACTTTTTGCAGCTGTGATTATAAATACCGACAATGTGTCAATTGGAACATCTTCATTTAGGAATGCCGCTTGCAATATCAATGAATTATCTTCCACAGAGAGCCATGTGAGCATCGGTAATACTTCATTGGCATCAGGTATATGATCAGTTCCAAATAAGGCTTCTATAAGTGTTACAAGGTTTAATTGAAGGCAGGCAATAGATGTTTGTAATATCTGTTCAATATCAACAGGAAAGTGTTTCTCCGCTTGTAAGGAATCGATCAAAGAATATATTTCATCTTCACCAACGCTTGTAATAGCCAATCCATCTGTATTACATAGATAAACCCCATTTGCGATTTCAGACACTCTAATACCATTATAATCAAAGAAGTGTATTGAGCCAACATTATCCTTGTTTGCTAACGCATTGCTGAACTCATCCCATTTCCTTTGATTACTTGAACTAAAAATGAATCCAAAAAGGTCAAAAGGTTTAGCCTCTATTTCAGAACTACCCTCAGCATTAGTGGAGACCGAAATGTTAAAGTCAATTTCCCTCTCTTCCAATATACCAGGCATAAAAGGTTGAAATTCTGTAACTGATAAAGCGAATTCCCCTGTAAGTGCAGGTATAACATCATCAAAGAAATCAATGTTATATTCTCCTTCAATTAAATTAATAAAATCGTAAAAACCACCCTCCGCCTCTGTATTAATATATACTCGCAGTAGATTCCATAAAACATGAGTAATAACCGGTGATATTGCTACAAATAACTTCTCTTTTCCCGTCATCGCTCGGATGGTTTTTAGAGGGGCCAAATTATCTGAAATTTGCTGGGTAATCTTAATTTGGTCATTTAGATTTTTAAGAACCTTTGGTGTTAATGTTGCATATACCTTCAGGAAGTTACCGTGTTCTCGTAGATTGAGAGTAGCAGATAGAATCTTGAACAAACCAAGTTTTTCTATTACCTTTTTGAAGGGTTCAAGTTTATCCTGATTTTCTACAGTAGCAAGTCCTTCTATATCACAATAAACGGATATTTCTCCTGGTCCAGTTTTCTTTGAGGCTGCAACATAACGATCATTTGTTAATAGAGATGGTAGTTTATTTTGGTATGTATCTATTATGGTTTTAAAACTATATTCCCCAATTCCTATAACAAAATACTCATCAACATAACCGAAGAGTATTTTGTTTTCATCCATATCCAGTTCACCATATCGCACCTTTCGATGTTTTCCAACATCTTCTTTGATTGTTGAAGAAATGAGACTTATGAGTCTCGTAGCGATTTTTTTTAATCGTTGGATATCCACCATATCCCCTTCAGTATCAACAACGAAACCTGCGTTTATCCGATCTTTTTTATCTAACCATATTGCCAGACAACTACGATTACCTAACGTATCAATTATTTTTGTTGCACCTAATGTATTAAGAATTGCTGAGATTTCACCTGTTTTAATGGATGTAGCAGCGTCTCCAAGTCCTTTGAATTCTACATAAAGAACACTGTTGTTAGGTATAAAATCTTCAAAGGTAGCAGCATTTACCGTAACAGTGTAACTCACAAGAAATAAAATCAGCAGTATAGTTGTATATTTATGTTTCATGAGTTTTCTCCACTTGAATGTTTGAGGGAAAATAGTGATAGAGGAAGTAAATAAATATCTGTTCAGGTCAGCATCAATACAAAATATTGATAAAATAATTCTAACATATTTACATCAATCAGTCAAGTAAATTGCACATTTCTTGGTATTGATTAATTCCCTTGAATGTGTTATACTGACTTCACACATTTATAAAGGAAATAGAAAATGAGAACAGATATTGATCAAGAGACTTCACAATCAGATTTACCCGATGGTGCAAAATTTCGGCTTGGAAAAAGCAGTATAATTGGTAATATAGTATTCTCTCCAGATGCTACACGACTTGCTGTTGCTGGAGACATTGGAACCTGGATTTATGATGCAGAGAGTGGCGAAGAAGTAAGCCTGCTTGCAGGACATACTGAGTATGTTTGGAGTGTTGCGTATTCTCCAGACGGGAAAACAATCGCTACGGGTAGTTATGAAGATATATGGTTATGGGATAGTGATACTGGACAACCTACCGCGACACTAAGTGAACATAGAGATTATGTCAGGGCATTGGCATATTCGCCTGACGGTAGCACGCTCGCGAGTGGTGGTGCCGACAATATTGGGATACTCTGGGACATTGCCACAGAGGAACCAAAAGCTACACTCAAGGGACATTCTGGGTCTATAAGAAGTATAGCATTTTCGCCAGGTGGAAACACGATCGCAACAGCAAGTTCAGACGAAATGGTTATCCTATGGCAAGCTGCTACTGGACAATCCAAGAACTCACTCAAAGGACATACCCACGTCGTCAATTCAGTTGCATATTCACCGGATGGTAACGCTATCGTCACAGGAAGTTCCGATGGTACGGTACGCTTATGGGATGGATTGGTAACACGACGCAAAAATACGCTTGCAGAATATAAGTTTTATATTTGGAGTGTCGCGTATTCACCTGATGGCAGTACAATCGCTGTCGGTGGAAGGGATGGTGCAGTGCGATTATTGGATGCAGTTACGGGTGAATCAAAAGCAGTCTTAAAAGGTCATATTGGTTCTGTAAGAAGTGTTGCATATTCACCAGATGGTCACGTGATAGCAAGCGCAAGTGAAGATCATTCTGCTCTTGTGTGGGAACTTACTCAACAACAACAATAGTAATGTCATATTATTAGATTTTTTTATAAATTACTATAGTTTGGACAGTTTTACTTTTTTAGAGACAAAAAACAGAAAAGAGGGTATCCTTTCAGTAAATTGAATATATATTTTTGAAAGGAAGTATCTAATGAATCCTCTTCTCCGCTTTAGACACATGTTATCAAATTATAGATCGTTTTCAAGTATAACAATTACGATCATTTTCGCACATTTGTTTGTGGTGTGATAAATACGCCTTATCGTGGAAGAATGACACAAATATATTAGACATTGTAACGATTTAGATAACAGGAGTTTCATAACACCAGGGTCTAAAGTTTAGTCGGAAGTTGTGTAAACCACAACAAGTTTCCATAACTAAACCACAGAACCCTTTCTTCCAATTTCTGAGTTTATCTTGGACGATGCGGTATCTTTTGACACCTCTAATCACATGTTCAACTCGTATGCGTATAGACGCGATCTTTCTATTGGTTTCTTTTTCTTTATCTGTCCGTTCTCCACCTTTCGGTTTTTTCTTAGGCATCAATTTAGTGCTTAACGTTAGGGCATCTGATACACCTTTCGCCCCTCTGGGACTTTAGGACTGTATGTGAGCATGCGGGCGGGGAGACCCCGCCCCTACGATGTTTGGAAGATGTCCTATTATGAATAGCATTGCTTCGAAAAAAACGCACTAAAAACGGGTGTTTTTCGCACATTGGTGCGTTTTGGTTTTCGGGGTTATGCCAGTTTGAGAGTGGGTTTATAGGGTGGTACGAAATTTTTGTAATTTTCATTTTGGTGCGTTTTTCCTTTTCGTTTTTTTTCATATTCAGTCGTTAGTATTCGGATTATAATGGAAACAAAAGTTATAAATTTGTCTGTCTAATAAGCGTCAATTTTGCATGAATATTAAGGTAGTAGGCACACTGCGTGTGCCGTTCATCCTACAAATAGTACCAATTCTAATAAATAAAACTACATTTTGAGACTTTAATACTAACCCTAATGTCCGAGGCGCAATTCATTGCGCGACTACAAACGCGTTTTTGAGTTAATAAATAGTTATCATTTCGAAATGATGTTATATTTTAACGGATGGTGGGTTGTGGAGGGTAGGTTTTCAAGGAGTTGAAACAATATATATCCAATAGGTTTACTGTAGTTTTCAGAATTTCAGTTTGTCTGAACCAGGATTTTCAGGATTAGGAGTTGGTGAATAGATATTCCGTTGTAAAGGATAAAGACTACCTTTTACAAAGGAATATTGGCATACAAATCTCTTATCCTGTAAATCCTGGTTCAGACATAATACATGTCGGAGGTCGCGTTGCTCACTCCGACCTACGGGACTATGTATGTGGGAATACGGCCGAGGCAATCTCGCCCCTACGATAATGTAAGAAGCGTATTGTGCAACTACAAACGCGTTTTCTCCTTAAATTGACGCTTATGGCAGAATGCGCGTTTGGCATTCTGCATTGGTTAGGAAACCACATCGGGTTTGAGTCCGAATTACCTAATTTATTTTTTAATCTTCATAAAGTTTGTGCTACAAAAATGAGACATTATATGATAGAAATGGTATTATTTGGAAAACTGAATGGCTTTGCAATCCCTATTGTGGTCTCTTGTATATATTATGTAATTTTGATAATCTAATCTTCAATACAAACAGTACTTTGGAGATAATTAATGTATACAATTCAATCCACTTTAACCGAGGAGGAAAAGTGGTATTTTGATTTACACGGTTTCCTTGTTTTGCGGAATGTGATCACAAAAGATGAGATAGAGGAGATGGTAAATATGCTTCAGCATTGGCTTAAAATTGATGAATCAGACATCCCACTACCTTTACACCGGGGAAGACAGGAGCCATGTAAAACACATATTGCACATATCCAGTACGGGCACAAACTATTTCAAGACCTTGCAATGAACCCCGACATAATGAGGGTTGTAGCGGGATTGATGATGAATGCACCTCGACTTTTTCATAACAACTTCACTTTGATGACAAAACACGACTATCCACAACGTTTTCATAGAGATGACAGTGGGTTCAAGTTTCCACAAGGGTTCCGTAACCCGCATAACGATTATCAAGCTGCTTCTGGACATATCTATTGTAACCATATTGCAACATGGGTTGCATTGGTGGATGTGCCACCGGGAACTGGGTTTTGCCTTGTCCCCGGTAGCCATAAATCTCTATTTCATACACCAATAGAATTGCCTGTCAAGCATGATCCACCTACCTCAATTACCCTTCCTATGCAAGCTGGTGATGTCGCAGTCTTCTCAACAAATCTACTTCACGATGCAAGTCCGTGGACAGAAGATTACCCTCGCATGAACATATTCCAACGATACCAACTAAGTGTCTATTTCAATGAAGGAGGAAAGGGTGGGTATCCGTTTGAAGAACATCGTGATAAAATATCGGAAGATCAGTATGAACTGGAATCGTTTTCAAAAGAAATAAAATCAGCAGTCAAACGTGTTTTACCAAATGGAGGCACAAAATGAAATTAAAAGATAAAGTGTGTATCATCACAGGTGGAGGAAGTGGAATTGGACGGGACGCTGCCCTCAAAATGACACAAGAGGGTGCTAACGTAGTGATTGTTGGCAGGACAGAATCGAAGTTAGAGTCTGTAAAATCTGAAATTGAGACAACGGGTGGTACTACAGTGAGTTTTGCACTTGATGTGTCCGACTACGATGCTGTTCAGCAGATGGTTAGCGATGTGCTTGAGAAATTTGGTAAGATAGACATACTTGTTAACAATGCTGGACATAGTTCACACAATCGAAGACTTCTCAACACGACACCTGAGGAGACGCGTTCAGTTGTTGATTCCAACTTGATTGGTACATTTTTCTGTACACAGGCGGTTGTTCCTGCAATGCTAAATGCAAAATCGGGAACGATTATCAATATTTCCTCACTTGCTGCGGTGACACCTGGTCCATTTAGCGGATTTGCTTATGGAGCAGCAAAAGCAGGCGTGATAAATTTTACTGAGTTTCTTAATAATGATTTGAGGAACACTGGTATCCGAGCAAGTGTAATTATACCGGGAGAGGTAGCAACACCTATTCTGGATAACCGTCCTATTCCACCCGATGCTGATGCACGTACAGTGATGGTAGATGTCGCTGAGACTTCAGAAGCAATTCTCCTGATTGCCACACTGCCGCCACGGAGCAACATACCCGAATTGGTTATCCGTCCGACAATGCATCGCGATATGGCAGGGGAAGTCGTTGAATTAGAGGATTGATATATCAAAAATTAAGGTTTGTAAATTGTTGTTTCTGGATAGAATCTTGCCCAAGCAAACCAATAGATATTGACAGCGGATAGTCTTTCTAAACGTTGTCCCTTATATTTACCCGATGTCGCTTTACCTGTAATGAGATTCCATTCTGTTCCAGTATTATCTTGAGCGATATAACCAACCACGGATGTAAAAACAACCGCTTTATTGTCTATTATACGTTTAAAAACAGCGGTTGCAAACGACTCTTTGTCGTGAAAGATTAACAAAGGCACACCATTAACTGAATCGTTGATGATAGCGTTTTTCGTAAATTGTATAAGTGGATAGGCGCGGTAATACGTGTTATCAGAATCTTTAGGCTGCTTATGTTTAGGGTTGCGTTGGGAACTGCCAAATTCTACAACACCCCCATCAGCACCGTCCTGTCCGTCAGCACCAGGTTGTCCATCAGCACCTGCGTGACCATCTATACCATCGACACCATCTTGGACTTGTACTTGGACTCCGATTACAAGAGATTTATTGGGTAATCTTTTATCGGTGTAACTCGTACCACTTACACCTGTGTCTTTGCTTGCGTGATACCTTTCATACGAGTCACGACTGATGCTTTCACGCATACTCCCTCTGACAAAAACTGAAAGCACTTTAGTATTAGGATAATTTTCCATCCATGTTTGCCACTCAATTTGTGGTATAGAGATAAGTGGTTTCAACTTTTTGCCTTTCAGTGGTCCCTGAATTGCTTCCCCTGTGATATGTGACCAGAGAGAACGTGTCTGATGGTCGTACATTAACAGTGCATCTCGCCATAATTTGCCACTGACACCAAAAGTGTATGTTTTACCGTCAAGTTCCCGGCTATACACGATAGCCGTTTTGCAGAGCGGTCACCACGTGGTAGCGATTTTCTCTCCACCGACAACATCGTTGACGATCTCATGTCCGTTCAGTAGATATACAGAATAAGCATGGCTTTCATCGTCAAAAGTTACCCCGATGACAGGGGCATCCGCGGCTAATTTCGCTTGGTTGGCAGGCACAAACTGTGGTTTTGTAATAGCAGGTATTGCATCAAAGGGTAGCAGTGTTCGGATAGGGTCGTTATCGTATTCCGCTGCAGTCGCGTAGCGTGTAGTGACAAATAGTAGGGCAAAGAGAATAAAATAGTTTGTTAGATAGTGTAACATGTTTTTAAGTAATGTCGTGTTAGTATTTTGAAATTTTTGGTGTATCATTATATCCCATATTGCTCGCTAAGCGTGTTTTCGTGTGCATTATCAAGAGCATGGTTAAGTTCCCCTAACTTCAAAACTACGGCAGTTATGAAGTTATCCGAATCGGATTTGTTCCATTTAAGGTAGGCCAAAAGCGCGTCAAGGCAAATACTGGTAAGTGGACATGTTAACCTCGGATCGGGTTCGGTAAAAAACAAGTTAGGTTGATAGTATCGTCCGTCTTGTTTCAGATGATAATATCTAATATCTTTCCAATCACCGTGAACATGATGGCTAGTGTTTCCGAAACCATAGGAATACATTGAATCTAGGTTGAACATTTTCATAATGTCTCGGAAATTTTTCCCGTCAACATTCCAAATTGTATTATTGAACAATTCTTTCTGAGTGATTCCATCCCTTTTAAGCCATGATATAATACTCCTTCTCATCCTTTTCTCAATCGAAATTAATGGTTTTTGTTTCGCTTTGTTTTTCAAATCCTGAAGCATCTCTTTTTCAGGTTTGTAGGAAGCTAAAATGAAACTTCTACAGGATTTTTTCTGAGGTTTTGATGTGATGAGATATTGCATCCTTGTTGCGGTTTCAAATATTAATCGAAAAAAGATGTGAGCTAATTCTTGATGATTACTACAAATATGAATTAGAACCCCTTCATATAGTTTGGTGAGTCGCACCATGTGTCCCACGATTATAGCTTTATGCTTAGTATATCCTTTGCTAGCGGTTTCTATATTCGGTGCTGAAACAGCTCCTGTTTTGAGCAGGTATAAGCACCGATTCATTATTTCAACAGAAAACTTCATAAATTCTGTGTTTGTTTTGAAATTAGAGGGTGGTGGCGAATTGAAATCAACCCATTTTTCAATTGAATTTAGATTTTGAATAATATCGTTCATATTACTTATAATCCATTCTCCAAGTAGATTCGTTGGTAATGTATTTTCTCTATTTTATCAATAGATTAGCAACTAATTTACAGTTATATCTAGTTTGGTCCATAGCATTATTGAGGAAATATGAAAACGTAAACATAATTTTTAGCGCAGTTATTCCCTAGTAGTTCTTGGGAGTTTGCGCATTGGTTGGTGGCGAAGGACGATTAATTGTGGTGCTCGAAACCCAAGGGATTGGTATGTACGTCCATCTTGGTCACTGAATTCAACTTCAAATGCATCACCATTTGAAAGTATCTCAACTACCGTGCCGACCTGACCTCTCCACAGATTATGTTCAGGAAGATCATGTGTGAGAGCGACAACATCAAAAAGTTCAATTTTCTTAATATACTCTTGCTTGAGAATATAATCAGGTAAGTTCCCTATATTAGCAGTATGAAAAAAGTTTGATTTCACAGTGTTCTCCTAAATTTATAATGGATAGGTAGTTATCAGTCTTGGCGCATCTGAGCCTGGATCAATAATCCACACGCTCCGGATTAAAGCTTGTTTGTTCCGCCAAGCAAACAAAAAATCAACGATGTAACGTTGTCCATAAATATCTCGTTGTCCTACTTGTGCGTCATGTGTCTTAACTGCTTCTAACAAGGCATCAAGTAACTCTTCTGCATTGTCGTCAGTTATACCAAGTGCACCAAAGAATAGACGTGCTTTATGTTTTCCATCTTCATGAACTGAATTGAGACAATAATCTCGTAGTTTGCGAATGTCCACAATAGCATTTTCTGCATTTGGTATTTTCATTAATTCTGTAGTGCCATAACCTCCAATTCACATGGACATTATATTTTTTCGGATGAGTTCTGCTTCATCAACTAAAAGATAAACAACAAGGTGATTATGTCTCTATATTAATTATTGTATCAAATTATTTGGCAGTCCGTCAAGGTTTTACTTTCCAATAACAGGGTTATTTAGTTTTAAAAACACTCAATTATCAAGTTAACTGCGAGTAAAGGTTTTGAAGCATAATATTTTATCTTATCAGCTATACTTGTAACTCCAGCAAATCGGAATACTGCTAATGCGGTATTTCGTAATGCAGCCATAACCTGCGGAATAGCCCCACATCGGA
>JAJDWI010000102.1 GCA_022825665.1 Candidatus Poribacteria bacterium | reverse complement strand
CATATATTCTCCGTTAGTCGTGCTTTGGCGGGCACCCATGCAGTTGCTGCACGGTAAACTTGGCTTAAACCCAAGTGAGTTGTCTATAAGACAATAAAAGATGCCCACATCTTCAAAGGACGCAAGGCGTGAGAAGATGACCTAAGGAACCCCAATCCTTTAGGTTTAGGAGCCGTCAGTAATAGTAACATGGAATACTTTTTCTACCAATTTCAGTTTATACCTTATATTTTCGCTATCTTTTTTGTCGTTATCCCTGTTTTATTTATTTGGTTTCTTTTTCGTATTCTTAGTTACACAGAAATTGATAAAGATGGTCGGCGTTATCGTAGGAAGTTGTTTTTTCCGGGACGGATATGTCCAGGATGTGGGTTAAGGGTTATGACAGATATTCCTACTTGTCCTTCGTGTGAGCGTGATTTTTCAAAGGATAGTGAAGGTTCAAAGGTACAATACAAAGATACACTTGAGCATTGATAACACATTTATTCAGTGGATGAAATGCCACTATTGGAAAACTTAATGTCAGAAGACATAAATAAAGATTCTGAAAATATACTTGAAGCAGATCAATTTAGGTCTGGTTATGTAAGCATCATCGGTGCACCGAATGTAGGGAAATCCACACTCCTCAATACAATCTTAGGACAAAAATTAGCGATCGTCACACCAAAACCGCAGACAACTCGTAATCAAATACGGGGTATTGTTACGTCTGACACGCATCAGATCGTATTTGTTGACACACCAGGATTGATGGATCCAAAGTATCGTTTGCAGTCGGAGATGGTCAGAACTGCTTATGGGGCAATACGTGATGCGGATGTGATTCTTTTTGTTGTTGATGTTGCACACCGTAATGAAGAGATAGAAAATACAATAATAGAACGGTTACCAAAAGGAAAAAAGTGTAAAAATATTCTGATATTCAACAAAGTAGATTTGGTGGATAAACCAACCCTCCTACCACTATTTGAAGACTTTCAAAAAATGTTTGAATTTGATGAGATGATACCTATATCTGCTAAAACAGGTGATGGTATCCCTCTGTTGCTTGATAAAGTCCGATCGTATTTACCGGATGGTCCTCTCTATTTCCCTGAAGACCAACTCAGTGACTTACCAGAAAGGTTTTTCATCTCAGAAACAGTTAGAGAAAAAATAATGCTCATCACGCAACGTGAAGTGCCTTATGCAACTGCTGTTGTCGTTGAGGAATTTGAAAAAAGGCTCCGTAAAAACAGTGATGAAATTATATATATACGTGCAATTGTGTATACAGAGAAACAGACCCAGAAGCAGATCATCATTGGTAAGGGAGGGAAACTAATTAAACGGGTTGGTGAATTAGCACGTCATGAAATTGAGAAATTTTTGGATTCACGTGTATATTTAGAACTATATGTAACAGTAAAATCAGACTGGCGGAGAGATGTACGTAAACTGAAAGAATTAGGCGGTTTTTTAGATTGATATTAGTTCAAAGTAAAAAGCAATTATTATACTGATAACCAACATACATTTTTTTGAGGAAACATACTATGGCAGAAGCGTCAATTGAAGTATACGGCGCGCGAGAACACAACCTAAAAAATATAGATATTCGACTTCCGAAAGATAAACTTATAGTCTTCACTGGAGTAAGTGGATCAGGAAAATCATCACTTGCTATTGATACACTATATGCAGAAGGACAACGACGATATATTGAATCCCTCTCAGCATACGCGCGTCAGTTTTTAGGTCAACTTGGAAAAGCCGAAGTTGACAAGATTGTAGGTTTGTCACCTTCCATTGCTATTGATCAAGGTTCATCAGGTCACAATCCCCGATCAACGGTAGCTACCGTCACAGAAATCTACGACTATTTACGTGTGTTATTTGCTCGCGCAGGTGAATTCCACTGTCTTGAATGTGGAGAATTGGTAGGGGCACAAACAATTGCTGATATAGTCTCACACATCCTTAGTTTTCCACCACGTACTCGTCTCATGATATTAGCACCTATCGTCAAAGGTAGACGCGGTGAGTACAGAAGAGAATTGTCAGATGCACGTAAAATGGGGTTTGTGCGTGCGCGAATTGATGGTGAAGTGCATGAAATCAGTTCCAATATTGCGCTCAATCCAAATCAACGACACAACATAGATCTTGTAGTAGATAGAATTATCATAAAGGATAACATACATAGTCGTGTTACTGAAGCAGTTGAAACAGCACTTTCTCTGGGAGATGACAGTCTTATAGTCAATGTTGTGTCTTCAGACAGCAGCTCCTCACAAAAAGCACAAGAAGGTAAAGATTTACTATTTAGTAGGCAACATACATGCATGAGTTGTCAAATTAGTTACGATATTCCTGAACCTCGTCACTTTTCATTCAACAGTCCGTATGGAATGTGTAAACATTGTCGTGGATTAGGTGTACAAATGGCGATTTCTCCAAAATTAATCATTGAAGATGAAAATAAGAGTATCTTAGATGGTGCCTTACTACTATGGGAGAAACCTGGACAGAATGAGAAAATAGTAATTCAGACATTATCAGAACATCTCGGATTCAATCAAGATACTCCTTGGAAAGACCTTACACCTGAACAGCAACAAGCGATTCTTTATGGTACTGGCGATACCGTCCTCACATTTTCAAAACCCTCTCAATATAGGAAACGAATTCAGAAATTCAGAGGTAGATTTCAAGGACTCATTCCCGCTCATGAACAACAATATTTTTCGTTAAGTGTGGGAGAAGATGGAGAATCATATCTTCCCGATTACTTTATCAAGATGCCCTGTCAAGAGTGTGGAGGAACGCGTTTGAATCAGGTAGTGAAGTGTGTGACAATTGATGGAACGAATATCACTGAAGTTCTGGATATGTCCATTCAAGATGCTTCTAACTATTTCAATACCCTTGAACTTCCAGAAAAACAGGCGTTTATCGCTACTGAGTTGTTGAAAGAAATTCGTTCACGTCTTGGATTTCTAATGGATGTCGGATTAGGTTACCTTACATTATCGCGATCTGCCCCGACTTTATCAGGTGGAGAAGCACAACGGATACGGTTAGCGAGTCAAGTTGGTGCAGGTCTGCGCGATGTGACTTATGTTCTTGATGAACCGAGTATTGGTCTACACCCACGCGACCATGCGGGATTGCTAAAGACCTTAATGAATCTCCGCAATCAAGGTAATACAGTAATTGTTGTTGAACATGATGAAGCAACAATGTTAGTTGCAGATATGATAGTTGATTTTGGTCCAGGTGCTGGCTTACGCGGTGGAGAGATAACAGGCATAGGAACACCAGACCAAATCATAAAAGACACAAACTCATTAACTGCTCAGTATCTTAGAGGTGAGAAAGAGATAGTTCATCCAGAATCGCGTCGTCCCACAGGTGATAAATGGGTGCAAATCTGCAGCGCGCGACAGAACAACTTAAAGGAAATAAGTCCAAAAATACCTTTAGGAACTCTCTGTTGTGTAACAGGAGTGAGTGGTTCTGGTAAAAGTTCACTTATACACGATATTCTATATTGTGCACTTGCAAGAGACCTTATGCGAGCAAAGACTATCCCTGGAGATTACGATAGAATACAGGGAATAGAAAATGGAGAGATTGTTGACGTATCCGAAGTGATAGACAAAATAATAAATATCAATATGGCACCAATAGGACGTACGCCTCGATCAAATCCGGCAACATATACAAAAGTTTTTGATGCAATTCGATCCTTCTATACTAACTTACCTGATGCAAAACTGCGCGGGTATAAACCTGGACGATTTAGCTTTAATGTTCCAGGTGGAAGATGTGAAGCCTGTTCTGGTAATGGTGCTAAAAAAATCGACATGGGTATTCTTGCAGATGTCTGGGTAGAATGTGATGTTTGTAATGGAAAACGGTATAACAATGAAACACTTGCGATAAAATATAAAGATAAAAACATTTCAGATGTGCTTGAAATGGACATTGATACTGCACTTCAACATTTCGCTGATTTACCAAAAATTTCCAGAGGATTACAACTACTACACGATGTAGGTTTGGATTATATCAAACTTGGACAACCTGCTCCTACGTTGTCAGGGGGTGAAGCGCAACGGATCAAACTCTCAAAAGAACTCTCAAAACGTAGTACTGGTAAAACTCTCTATATCCTTGATGAACCTACTACTGGTTTGCACTTTGACGATGTAAATAAACTGTTAACAATTCTGCACAGGTTAGTTGATGATGGTAACACTGTGGTTGTCGTTGAACACAATCTTGAGGTAATTAATTCTGCTGATTATCTGATTGATTTAGGACCTGAGGGAGGTATCGGTGGTGGTGAAATTGTAGCTGTGGGAACACCTGAAGAAGTTTCAGCTATTCCTGAATCATATACGGGTAAAGCACTGCAAGGTGAATATGATCTTTGGAAATCAATTGATAATAAACCCGTTATAACAGATAACGGTGGTATGCCACATTCACTTCATGAAAAAGCAGATTATCAATTTTCAAAGTCTATTCTGGTACAAGGTGCAGAAGAAAACAACCTGAAGAGTATTGATATTGAAATACCACATCAGAGATTAACCGCATTTACAGGTGTTAGCGGTTCTGGTAAAACATCGCTTGCGCTTGATACAATATATGCAGAAGGACAACGAAGATATATTGAAACACTCAGCACCTATGCACGTCAGTTTATAGGAAGTATGGAAAAACCAAAAGTATCGAAAATAGAAGGATTATCTCCAGCGATAGCGATTACACACTCAAGTCCAAGTCAGAATCCGCGCTCTATAGTTGCAACCATTACCGAGATCCATGATGGTCTACGCACGCTCTATGCAAGATGGGGACAACCACATTGTCCGACATGTCAGGAAGTAGTTCATCCTCAGACCGCACAACAGATTGTTGAACATGTTTTACAACTCATCAAAGAAAAAAGAGTGGATATCTTATCTCCGCTTACAAACTTCCAGATACGAAACATCCAGAAAATCTCGGATAACCTTTCTCGGATGACTGAATCTGAAGTTGTAATAGGGACTGAAAGTACCCCCGGCTTAAAAGGAAATGAGGATTATTCGGATGCGTTTCGCAGATTGCAGAGAATGGGATATGCGCGTGTACAAATAGATGGTGAAATATTTCGGCTTGATGAAGCACCTGTTATAAACAAACGTAAACGACATGAAGTCTTTCTTGTAATAGACCGTCTTAAACTAATTGATGAGGAAATGAGTCGTTTCACCGAAGCAATTGAATTAGCACTCATAGAAAGTGAAGGTTTTGTGATTGTTGAAGAGGAGGTAAGTAGAGGAAATTCTAAAAGGTTTTTCTTTAGTGAACATGCAATGTGTTCAAATTGTGGTCAGAATTTCTCTCAATTAACACCTCGACACTTTTCTTTTAATAATAAATTGGGTGGGTGTAGTACTTGTGACGGTATCGGTAAACTTCTAACAAAAAACAATGAAATCTGCGAAGACTGTGATGGAACAAGGTTGAATGAATTTCCACGTAATGTCAGGTTCTGTGATAAAACAATTGCTGAACTTATGGCTATGTCAATATCCGATATCAATACATTCTTTAATACACGTATTGAGGATATAGAAAAACATCTAACGACATCTGCTGGAGCAGAGGAAGCAGCTGCAGCGAGAAACCAGATAAGAGATGTTTCTACATCCAGAGCAACACATCCAACCCTCCACACCCATACCTCGCCTGAGTTTGAGGCACAATTGCTGCGTCAAATTCAGATTCGTTTAAAGTTCTTAGAGGATATTGGTCTTGGCTATCTTGGTTTAGATAGACCTGCACCAACACTCTCAGGGGGTGAAATACGTAGAATACGTCTTGCAAGTCAACTTGGAACCGGACTCACAGGTGTAACTTATATTCTTGATGAACCGAGTATTGGTTTACATCCGCGTGACCAGGAACGTCTGATTCTTGCGATGAAAGATTTACGTGATATTGGAAATAGTGTACTTGTTGTTGAGCACGATAAAGATACTATACTTTCATCTGATCATGTTATAGATTTTGGTCCTAAAGCGGGTAAACAAGGCGGTGAAATAGTTGCTATAGGGACACCAGAAGCTTTTACCAATGGCGATCTGTTATCTTGTCCAACGAAGAAACAATCCGATGATTCAGGAGATTCTACTGTAGTTGAAAAATCAACACCCACTAAAGGATTGACACAGGCATATCTTTCTGATGAATTGCGTATACCTGTTCCTGCTGTTCGTCGGAAAGGATCAGGAAAATGGTTGAAATTATTAGGAGCAAAAACAAACAACCTAAAGAATATTGATATACAAATACCGTACGGAACATTGACATGTGTTACAGGAGTATCTGGTTGTGGTAAGAGTTCCTTAATTGAAGGCACGCTTCGACCTGCCTTAGACACTCGTAAATCAATAAGAAAAGGAGACGAGAGGGCAGATAATCCTTATGGAAAAGCGAAATATGACAGTATTCAGGGGACCACACCAATTGAAAGACTAATCCATATTGATCAAAAACCAATAGGTGAAACACCTCGATCAAATCCTGCTACTTATACAGATATTTTTACGAAAATTAGAGAACTATATGCTGATCTGCCAGATGCAAAACTCCGTGGATTTAATAGGGGACGTTTCAGCTTTAATCTCTCGTATGGACAGTGCGAGGTCTGTGATGGACAACGTTTCAATCGTGTTGAAATGCATTTCCTACCTGATGTATGGATACCTTGTGATAATTGTAACAGCACAGGATATAATGCGGAAACTCTTGAGGTGCGTTATAAAGGTAAAAACATCGCTGAAGTATTACAGATGACAGTACAGGAAGCTGTAGAGTTATTCAGCAACGTTGCGCGTATTAAGAAACCCCTCCAAACATTAGCTGATGTGGGTTTGGATTATATCCAGTTAGGACAAGCAGCGACTACGTTATCAGGTGGTGAGGCACAACGTGTGAAACTGGCAAAGGAACTTGCACGACAACAAACTGGTACCACACTCTATATCATGGATGAACCTACAACAGGATTGCATTTTGATGATGTCCAAAAACTGCTCAACGTCTTAAATAAACTTGTAGATGCTGGAAATACGATTGTCGCTGTTGAACACAATTTGGATGTAATAAAATCTGCAGATTGGATTATTGATTTAGGTCCTGAGGGAAGCGATGAGGGTGGATATCTTGTCGCAATGGGAACCCCTGAAGATGTTGCAGAGATAAAAGATTCACATACAGCACGTTTTCTTCAGGATGTTTTGTAAAGGGAAAGTTATATTTTATAGTGAAATCCAAAAATTAGGCACACTCCCCGATAGGTTCGGTTTCCTAACCGCATCTATGAGACTGAATAAACACCGGTTCGGTTAGGAAACCGAACCTACCGTAGTGTGGAAATAATTATGGTTTTTACTATAATGTTTGTTAAAAAAATGGTGATTATTCTGAGGTAAGTAATGATTCACATCAAAGAAGAACTATGCGTTTATTGTGGGGCATGTGTCGCGGTTTGTCCTGTTAATATTATTGATTTGATAGACACACATTTGAAAATAGACCAACCGAAATGTATTGATTGCATGAAATGTGTTAAAGGGTGTCCCATTGGAGTCCTCTCTATGGAACGGAATGGAAGAATTTACGAGTTTGATTATCCAAACAGAGGATTATTCTAAATATAGCTCATATTCTCCTTTGTTGATTTTGTTTTCTGTTTATTCAACACCCAGTATTAATCCAGAGTATCTATCCACTCCTTCAAAACTCTTGCCATTTCAACGAAGACATCCTCATCTGATTTGCGCGAACGTTTTAGGGTTTTAAACCCATGATCAGCAGTGTCCAGCAAATGTAAAGTTGCTATCTCGCCAAGATTTTCGCAGACCGGTTCCAGCAACTCCAGTTTTGCTAACTTATCGCGTGTGCCTGAAAGGAACAACATCGGAATTGTAACATCCGAAAGATGTTCTGCACGTTCTGTTCCTTCTTTGCCAGAAGGATGCAGCGGAAATGCGAAAAATACGAGACCTTTGACATTTTCAATTGGTTCTTTTGCTGCGGACATTGAAGACATGCGACCACTATATGAATGTCCACCGACAAGGATTAAGAGATCGTTTGCTGCTTCATGTGCAGCGGCAGCTGCGGATTTGACAGTTTGAAGAGCGACTGCTTCAGATTCTCTTCCTCCTCCACCGCGTTCCATATAGGGAAACTGATAACGGAATGTTGCGATGTCTATATCTGCTAATCTTTCAGAAATGGTCTGGAGAGTTGAGCTTCGCATATTAGTACCTGAGCCATGTCCAAGCACTAATAGCCATTCTGCGTTTTCTGGTCGTATAAATAGTGATGATACCTCTCCTTTTTCTGGAGTAGCGATAAATTTAGATTCAATTGCTTCGTAGTTCATAATCATTCCTTCGGTTCTATATTATGTATGTAATTACAATAGATAGTCTTACACATCAATAACATATCAAATAATATTCTACTTTAAACACTGAAGCACGAATTCGCTATAAGTTTCTAACCCATCTGTCTCTAAATCCCTAACTTTAGCCTGATCGTCCCACTTACGCAATGTGAGTGCATCTTGATAGTGCGGTATTTTTTCAAAATCCAGTTGTTCTTCATCTGACATGAGACCTCCTTGTACCTTTAGACTACGTTTTGATGCATCGGATAATCCATCGTAATATGTGGTATCAACAGAGCATAAATATCTTTTTGCTGGCACATGTAACCGAATTGGTGTTGTAACAGCATTAGGGAAAAAAGGTTCAAGATATTCAGCACCAATTTCCTCATGGTTCAGGTCTGTCTCAAGAAAGTCAATATCAGCATTGTGTTCATCTAAGATAAAATGTCCTATATCGTGGAGTAATGCACTCGTAATTTGTTCAGGAGATGCGCTATTTCGTCTTGCAAGCGCAGCACATTGCAATGCATGTTCCAACTGAGTAACGACTTCGTCGTAAAACGACTGTCCACGTTTTTCCATATAGTTAAACAGAATGTGGATTTTCTGTTGTCGGGTTGCAGTGTTCAATTCGTGTTTTAAAGTGTAATCAATCAAATTCTGCATTTTCTATGATATTCCCTCGAAAATGTGCAATTTTGCTAATTTGTTTATCTTTTTTTCTACTATCTGAGGCATATTGTGAGAATGCCTTTCTCTTGTCAGCATAATACTTCTCACGCCAATCACCTTGGGATTTTGCGTTATATGTGAGATATATGATCCGTCTTGGTTCATTTGAATGGTTAGGAGGACTTTTATGAGGTATATATGAACCAAAAAGCAGGATGTCTCCTGGTTCTGTTGGAACAGGCTGCCAAGACATTGTTATGGCAGTTTCAGGAGAGACACAACCCTTTTCGTCAAGCGCGATGAATCCTTCCTGATGTCTACCTGATGCAAAATAGAGACAACCACTTTCTGGAGTCGCTGTATCCACAGAAATCAGACATGTGATATGAAAATCAATAAATTCATAAGCGGGAGCATCTTGGTGGGCAGCATATCCCCCACCACCTGGGTATTTGTAATTGATTTTTTCTTTATAGAGAACTGCAGGTTCAGTCATTAACTCTGAGACAATTTTGATCACTTTTCCAGATGTAACTGTCGTTCTCATATTGTCATGGAATGGGACAAAATTTTCCGTTCGAGACAAACGTGGTCCATCAGGAGTGGATTCATAGTGGTGCATCCACTTGTCATTTGTCGGTTCCCAAGAAGAGATTTCTAAAACCCACTGTTGTATCTCCTCAATCTCATTTGTAGTGAAATAGCGAGGAATTTTCAAAAACCCGTTATTGTTCCAATTTTGCAGTTGCGATGAATTCAGGTTAGCCATAAACCCTCCTAACAGACATTCCTATCGTAACTATATCGTATAGATGTATATTTGTCAAGACGCAGGATTATTTAGCCATGACTATTTGGTTTTAAGATTTCTAAGTAGATGCGTGTTACTAAACGTTTATATTGTAGGTTAGATCGAGCGTAACGACCTCCGACTTGTTATCTGAATCAGGATTTGCAGAATAAGAGATTTGTCTTCCAATGTTCCTTTGCAAAAGGTAGTCCTTCATCCTGGACAACGGAATATATACTCACCAACTCCTAATCCTGCAAATCCTGTAATCCTGAAAATCTTGGTTCAGACAACTGATAACTGACAACTAAACCAAAAAACTGAAAACTACCACAAACATACATGAAAGATATTGTTCCAATTCCCACAAACCCTTCCATCCCACTCCGATACCTGTTATAATCCTACTACTATGAAAAACAAAAACTGCACACAACCCATAACATCAACAAAAACCGACACTCGTTACCCAGAAAACATCCACTCAAAAACCGACCATAACAAAGCAAATCAAAACGTACCAAACAGAAAATTTCAAAAAGTTTCGTACACACTGATAAACCCAACCCCAGACAGGCGTAACCCCGAAAAGCAAAACGTACACAGAAACGAAAAACGCCCTTTTTGTGTACGTTTTTAGAAGAAGCAAAAACCGATGTATTTACAAGAAAAGCACAATCAATATAATTCGTAGAGGCGAGGTTACCACGTCCGTTTTACTTTTATTGGTTTTCCTCGGTAGTTGGTTTCACGTTAAACTCAAGAGATTTCGTAGGATCAGCAACTTCCATACGATAATCCCACCATCCATTGTAATCTCCTGATAGGATAGTTAAGGTGTTCCATCCTTTTTTCAAGGACAATTCAAAGTGTGCCCACCATGAATATAGGTTTTCACCAGGAATAGAGGCACTCGGAATCTCAACACCGTTTAGGTAAATTCTACCGAGATTGCTTCCCCATCCAATCTGTGCGAATATTCGTCGGTTATCTGGACTCTTGATATGCGTAATTCCAAAACCGTAAGCCATTTCTGCGTATTCAAAAACAGCATCTAATTTTATCCTGTCATTTTCAGATACGTGTTCTTGCCATGTAATTTCACCCGGTTTTCCATTATAGGTTTTATCACTATTGATATGATGTAAAGGAATATCAAGAAAACTCTGAGGAATATGCTTTGAATTGACAGGTATAGTTTCTATACCAAGATCAAAAGGTCCCAACAACATCCAAGATTTTATGACACGCATGTGTACTCTATCAATTGGGTGATACAGATTTCTTCCACTCAACAGTTGTTCACCACCATACTGGACAGAGTGCTTATAGATGGGAAAAGGTAGGTAATCAGTTGATGAAACTGAGAGAGTCACACTTGTTTTTGATGTTTGTCCCGGTTTTGCTTGAATAGATAAATGGTTTGGTGTAATCTGCCATTTGTCATTCTGCTCAAACTTTATCTCAAGTGTCATTAGTTTTTCAAGTGTATTATTGAGAGAAATATCAAGTCTTCCTTCAGATACAGACCTGTTTTTATTGAGATCAAAATCTATCTTAAAGTCAAGTAGTTTTGAAACCTTATCTTTGAACGCAGATGTTGACACATCCGCGTGATGTATGTTACCCGGTTCAATAATTGCAACGTTGACTTCATCATTATCTACAGTTACGAGGCTATAGTGATCAAATGCACCGTATTCTTTGACTTCCTGTGGTGTGAACCCACCACCTGTTGCACCAAGTACAAAATATCGACGATCATTTTTAGTATGAAGTGTAAGATTATGATAATGTCCTGCAAAAACTGTGTATGGTCTTTTACCGAGTGCTTCTTCTATTTCCTCCCAACCTGAATCTTTCTGGAGCCATAACGGACGATGTAAAAGAACGAATGTGTGCCGCACATCTGCGTGTTGTGTTAATTGTGATTTTGCATATTTTATCTGCTCTTTTCCAAACCAATTTACCCAATCACCACTATTTGCATGCCACTCCTCAGTATTGAGCAAAAGAAATAAGCAATCCTTATAAGTAAATGCGTAATATGTTCGTCCTAAATTCTCTATCCAGTAATCATACATAACTGGATTGGTAATATCGTGATTGCCGGGAAGTGAGAGAAACGGAATATCTAATGCAGATTGGTGTTCCCAAAACTCCTTCCATTCAGTAGAAAGTTGTTCTGTATCAGTCGTATCCCCTTGAATCAAGTCACCAACCATGATGGCAAAATCAGGATTCAATGTGTTTATTTCATCTATAGCACGATCAAACACATGCCACTTATCTAATCCTCCGCCTGTTTTATCGCCTATTATAGCGAAAGTAAATTTGTCAGGATCATCTGTAAAGGGACGTTCAACTATTGGAATTTGATCGGGAAAATTAGGTTTCTGTGCAGGAGTTGTAACGATTATTCCAAAACATAGAACAAACACCATTATAATCATAATAATGTGTATGTATTTAGTCATATCATTTTCCTAATGAAGGCGATTTTGAAATATTGAACCATCCAATTTCGAGAAGCTTCGTTATCAGTAGTTTAGACTCGATTCGGAGATCGTTCCTATAGAGATATGTCTAATTATTTCAATAATTCCCATAATACAAATAGCGGTGTGAATTCCTTCGAAATTGCTTATGATTCGGTTTCTGGTATTGGTAATATATCACGATATACCGGTTCCATCTTTTCTGAATATGTTTCACCCCGAACCCACATGACAGGACGTATAGTTGCTCCCTGTTTCTTTGGAATTCGTTCTGCATTTCCACTAATATAATGAATTACATTACATCGTCTAAAACGATTACTGTGGTTGTCAGTGCTTTTATGTAGAAGCTGATTGTTAAACCAAACTACGCCTCCTGGTGGCACTTCAACAGCGACACCATCTTCATCCTTTGCGTCGCGTGCTATTTTGAACTCGTTTTGTTGTGGACCTTCCAAGTCTTCATGCTCAAGAATACCTAATTTGTGACTTCCGGGTATAACATATAAACATCCGTTGTCTTGGTCAGCTGCATCAATCGCTGTCCATGTTCCGACAGTCATTTCAGTTTTATACTGCCAATTAAAATACCATTTATCTTGATGCCATGGGAAACCTAAACCAATTTTAGGGGCTTTCCAGATATACAGATTTCCTTGACTCAGCAAATTTGGACCGAGTAGGTCGACAATTGGATCTGTTAGTCGAGGATCACGTACACGCGCAAGGAATTCGTGACAATAAAAACTCACATGATGGATTTTGTGCATTGCATGTATACCTGATGCTTCAATTTTTCCATCCCTTACCAATGCGTTTTGATTGATATTATCTGTTGGAAAGGGGTGTTTTCCTTCAACAATATCATCTGCGATTTTACGAAGAATGTCATTTTCTTCCTTAGTGAAAACGTCGTATCGCACAAGGTAACCGTTTTCTTCCCAGAAGATTTTATCTTCTGGTGAGAGAGCGTATTTCCGATTTAATTCTGTTTTATTTGTATTCATTAATCCTCCATTTCTTCAGGGATAGGTAAAGCGTCACGATAAACAGGTTCCATCTTTTCTGAATACGTGTCACCCCGCACCCACATGACAGGACGAACATATTTTGCCTGTTTTTTGGGTATGCGTTCAGCACTTCCACTGATATAATGTGCCACACTACATCGTCGAAAGCGGTTACTTTGGTTGTCAGTGCTTTTGTGTAGTAATTCATTGTTAAACCAAACCACTGCACCCGATGGCACTTCAACAGCTACACCGTCTTCGTCTCGTGCTTCGCGTGCAATTTTAAACTCATTTTGTTGTGATCCCTCCAAGTCTTCATGTTCAAGAACACCTAATTTATGACTTCCGGGTATGACGTATAGACACCCGTTTCCCTTATCTGCGTCGTCAACAGCAGTCCAAGTACCTACTGTTTTGCCATTTTTATAGTTATTGTTAAAATACCATTTATCTTGATGCCATGGAAAACCCAGACCAATATTTGGTGGTTTCCAAATATATAGATTGTTAAGACCGAGGATATTTGGTCCGATTAGGTCAACAACAGGATCGGTTAGACGTGGATCACGTGTACGTTCAAGGAATTCAGGTGAATAATGATTTATATGATGGATACAGTGCATCGCGTTGATTCCAGTTGCTTCTGTTTTTCCATCTCTGACTAATGCGTTTTGATGGACATTTTGGGCGCAGAAAGGACGTTTTCCGATGGCAATGTCATCTGCGACTTGTGCTAAAGAGTCGTTTTCTTCATTTGTAAAAACGTCGTAACGGATAAAATACCCGTTATCTTCCCAAGAGGCTCGTTCTTCTGGGGTTAACCTAAACTTCCGTCCATCGGTTTTTGTATTCGTGTCCACTGATTCTCCTATTGATATATTTAAATGGTATTATTAACTCCACATACACTATACACGGCACGACAAACACAACAGGATTACATTCGGTTATTTTTTAGGGAGCTTATGCTTTTCTCTCCACCGTGGATACTCATCTGTCAGGAGTTTGTCAGCCCAGTTACCGTAGTAGGCGTATCCAGTACGACGTTCCTGTCCGATCTCAGATAATGAGTAGCGAACGACTGAGTCTCGGTCAAGAAATATTGGACGGTTACTACCAATCTCATAGAAACGCGCCCAGAGTGGTCTCGCATCGGGATCTGCTACGATCCGTTTGTCCTCCTGTCCCTCTGCATTGGTGAACCTTTCTTGGCGAGTGCCATTGATAGCGACGCTCCTGAACCATTCGACCGACCCTTCAATAGCAGCGATTATCTCTGGTGTGGGTTCTTCGAGTGACATCAGGAATCGCACAACATCAACACTTTCTGCACCTGAAATTGATGGTGGCTCATAGGAACGTCCCCACGCAGGTTCAAGCGTTTTCTCGTCATGCTGCGCGCACCATGCAGTGAGTTTACCATTCTGCTTTATTTGTGTGCGTAGGATGCAGTCAATGCCTTTGGTTACAGCAGCTTCAACCTTAGCGCGGTCCTCCATTTTCAGGAACTGATAGTCGGAAGAGACAGAGACATCCCGGAGAAGTCCGAGAATGCGTGCCATAACATCGTCATTGAAAGTGATGTGACGATGGTAACTTTTGCTCAGTGGATAATACTGGGGCCACCCACCATTCGGATATTGTGCTTCAAGAATATGCGAAAGACCTTTGAGAAATCCTTGTTTGTAACGTGGTTCGTTTGTTGCACTATACGCACGTGCAAGAAACCTTAGTTCGTCTATGGTCGCACCGTTGTCAAATGTTGCGTGCAGATCCTCACTTTTACCTTTATACGGCTTTGAGGCCGTGTCTCTACTCTTGGGAAAACCACCATGCTGCGTTTGCCATGTAAGAACGTTGTCAGCAATACGACGACCCTCCTCGCTTTTGAACCATTCAATGGTCTGCTTCGCGTATTTAGAAGGCACGTTTGCATCAGTAGATGGCACAAGCAATAAAAGCAAGATATAAATGGTAGTAAGTCGTAGTTTCATGATAGCGTCCCTTCGTCAATAGTTAATCTGATTCTATAATCGGTATAACCTCATGTTGAACTTCGTTCCCCATTGCAGGAAAGGTTTTACCACTAATCCACATAGGGGGTCGTTTTTCATTTACCGCCTCAGGACGGGTCCATTCACCATCTGCTCTCATGTAGTGTGCTATATTCGCTCGTCTAAAACGTGAACTGTGGTTATCAGTGCTTTTATGTAAGACTTGACTATTAAACCAGATTACCGCTCCAGCAGGTACTTCTACAGCAACACCATCTTCATCACGAGCACCTTCTGCCTGTTTGAATTCACCTTGCTGTGAACCTTCAAGTTCCTTATGCTCTCGAACACCATATTTGTGGCTACCGGGTATAACGTATAGACACCCGTTTTCTTCATCAGCGTCATCAATCGCAGACCATGTTGCGACTGTTGTTCCAGTTTTATATTGATAGTTAAAATACCATTTATCTTGATGCCATGGAAATCCTAAACCGATTTTTGGTGGTTTCCAAATATATAGATTGTTGAGACCAAGTAGATCTGGACCGAGTATGTCAACTACCGGATCGGTGAGTCGGGGATCGCGCGTACGATCAAGGAATTCTTGACAATTGCAGCTTACATATTGGATATTGTGCATTGCGTAGATTCCTTGTGCTTCGGCTTTACCGTCTCTGACTAATGCATTTTCAAAAATATGATAATCTGGAAAGGGGATTTTACCATCAACAATGTCATCAGCGATTTGCGCTAAGATGTCGTTTTCTTCTTTTGTAAAAACGTTAAGGCGGACAAAGTATCCATTTTCTTCCCAAGAGCATCGTTCTTCAGATGTCAATCTAAACTTCCGTTCTTCAGATGTTATATTTGCTTTCACTCATACTCCTATTTAGTTCAGGTTTTTAGTCATTCATTATTATTCTAATCGGGTTCTGTAAAGGGTAATACCTCACGGTAGACACCCTCAGACAACGTTGGGTATATTTCACCCCTAATCCACATTAGTGGACGCATGTAATTCTTATGGTGAATCCGTTCTGCTTTTGCACTGATATAATGTGCGATGTTACTTCGTCGAAAGCGTTCACTATTGTTATCAGTACTCTTATGAAGGATTCGGTTGTCAAAAAAGATGACACTTCCCAGTGGTAATTCAACTGCAACCCCATCTTCGTCCCGTGCTCCGACTGCTTTTCTAAACTCCTGTTGTTGTGAACCTTCAAGCTCAATATGCTCAAGAATACCGAACTTGTGGCTACCGGGTATAACGTATAGGCACCCGTTTTCTTTATCTGCTGCATCAATCGCAGTCCACGTTCCAACTGTGGTTTTGGTTTTAAACTGAGGTTGAGTATACCATCTGTCTTGATGCCACGGGAAACCTAAACCAATCTTAGGTGGTTTCCATATATAAAGACTGTTTAAACCGAGAATGTCCGGTCCGAGGAGGTCAACAATAGGTTCTGTTAGTCTTGGATCACGAGTACGGTCAAGAAATTCAGGAGAGTAGAGATTCATTTGATGGATACTATGCATTGCATAGATACCCGAAGCTTCAACTTTTCCATCTCGGACTAAAGCATTTCGAAAGATTCGATGGCTGGGAAATGGGAGTTTACCGATTGCAATATCATCAGCTACTTGACTTAATATATCGTTTTCTTCGTTTGTAAAAACGTTATGGCGTACAAAATAACCGTTTTCCTTCCACGATGTTTTTTCCTCTGGAGTCAGTTTATTTCTTCGTCTCTCCAATGAATTATCAGTGGTCACATTTTCTCCTGATTAATCATAGTGAAATCCAAAAATATGTTCACACTCCGTGGTAGGTGTGGTTTCTAACCCACTATTTACACAGGTTCGGTTAGGATACCGAACCTACTAAAGTGTACATAGCGAACTTTGTAAATAAAGGACTTATGTTCTGTAGGAGCGATCTCCGAATCGCGACAAAACTCACTTATAGTCGGGAATCGGAGTTCCCTCCTACATTTCTAAAATTCACCGTAAGTAATTACGAATTTTACCATAAGCTATTCAAATCTGTTCTAACAGTATAGCCGGTCTGTAGTCGCGAGAAAGCAACTACAGACGCTTATGTACTACATAGAAAAAGCACCGACAAAGACGTTATTGGCTGGATCTCCTTGCTGCCATGTTACAGGTAAATAATTGTCTTTATAACTATAGATTTCCGATTTTCCAACAATTACCTCTTTAACATCAGTCAATGGTTCATACCAAATTTGATGCGGTTGCGTACATTTTGCACATGGGTAACGATTCACAGATAATGCCAGTGTTTTCCCAACAGACACATCATATTTTGTTCCCTTTTTTGTGTATTTAATAGGAACTTTTTGGGTCGCAACAACACTGCCTACAGCTATTGTATGTTTGGTAGTCAACATTTTGCTAATAGCAGAATATTGTTCTGGAGTGGCTTTACTGTCCACGTACAATACACTTCTTCGGGTATCGTTATCAATTGCAAGGTTGTTTTTTGCACTGATAACAGCAACTACGGTTAAACCATCTAACTTTACGTTATTCCAACTACCATGTTGGATGTTCCATATCAGGGTTGCCTCTTTACCACCTTCAACATATTCCGAACCGAAATGGCATGCTCCTACATAAACACTTGCTGAACGGACTTCGATGTACTCACCTTGTACATTTGGGTTTTCTGTAGCTAATGCAAACCCAGTTACTATGACAAGTGTTATCGTCGCAAAAACTAATACATTTTTCATAATATTATCTCCCTTATGTGTTCTGTAACCTGTATTCAGAAAATTGAAATGCTGAGCTATCTGTTTCAATTATACCTATTTATGACTTACATATCAAGAACAATTATACCGTTAACTATACCAGATGGAGGGACACGGCGCGTCTCTATATTACCATGTAGAATTCGTATGTAATACTTCATCAACAATACATTATTGACAAAATGATAGATCAATATCTTCACACTTTTCAATAGATTGGTCTGTTTCAAGGTTGTTGAGAAGGTGTTGAATTGTTTCATTAAGAATAGGATGCAATATATCTGGTGCAAGTTCAGCCAAGGGTGCCAGAACAAATCTACGAAGATGCATTTCTGGGTGCGGTATTATAATTTCAGAGGTGTTTTCGTAGACATCTGCATAGATTAAAATGTCCAAGTCAATTTCTCTCGGACCCCAGCGAGAACGGTGTTGTCTACCTACCGAAGTTTCAATCTGTTTTAAGGTATGTAGCAAGTTAAGGGGAGGAAGGTCTGTTTGGATTGCAATAACACCATTTAGAAAATCGTCTTGTTTATCGTATCCAACAGGGGAAGTTTTGTAAAGAGAAGAAATCTTATGTATAGTTATCCCTTTGGTTTGCGCTATGTGATGGATTGCATTCCGTATATAAAAAAACCTATCACCAATGTTGCTTCCAAAACCGATATATGCTGAATGCACAAGATTATTGTATTTATAAAATGATTAAAGAAACAGGGATCAACTTCCACCTATCCAGTATATTTTTGTAAAACTAAACAGGTGTTGTGTCCTCCGAAACCAAAAGCGTTAGATAGGGCTATTTCAAACTTTGCATCTCTACTTTCGTTTGCTACACAGTCCAAATCACATTCCTCATCTGGAACTTCATAGTTAATAGTTGGCGGAATAAAACCTTTTTCCATTCCACCAATACACGCAATAAGTTCAACTGCGCCAGCTGCGCCGAGTAAATGTCCTATCATAGATTTTGTAGAGCTGATTGGTATATCGTAGGCGCGTTTACCGAATAAAGATTTGATTGCGTTAATTTCTGCGACATCGCCTCTGGGAGTAGAAGTACCATGCACATTTATATATTCAACAGCCTCAGTAGGAAGATTCGCATCGGTTAGAGCAAACTCCATCGCTTTAGCTGCTCCTTCACCATTTTCTGGAGGACTGACCATATCGTTTGCATCCGAAGTCATGCCAAATCCAACAATCTCAGCATAAATGTAAGCACCCCGTTCTGTCGCATGAGAAAGGGATTCGAGAATTAGGACTCCTGCGCCTTCTCCCATAACAAAACCGTCACGGTCTTTGTTAAAGGGACGAGAGGCACGTTCAGGTTCATGATTACGTTCCGACATAGCACGCATAGAACAAAATCCTGCAAAAGCTAAAGGTGTTATTGCAGATTCGGCACCACCTGTAAACATAACATCTGCATATCCATGTTTTATAAGACGAAAAGAATCGCCTATGGAATGATTAGATGATGCACAAGCAGTAACAGAAGCAGAATTAGGACCTTTTAGATTAAAGTGTATTGATACCTGACCAGATGCCATGTTTATTATCATGAATGGCACGAGAAACGGGCTAACGCGTTTCGGTCCTCTTTCGATTAAAATTTCAGCGTTTTCCTCAAGCACACCAATTCCACCGACACCAGATCCTATTTGTACGCCTGCACGGTAATGGTCAATTTTGGATAGATCCAGTCCAGAATCCTCGTGAGCCATTATTGAAGCCGCTAATGCGTATTTTATGAATTCTGGAAAACGAGATGCAGATTTTGTATCCAGATATTTCTCCGCTTGAAAATCTTTTACTTCAGCGGCAATCTGAGTACGATACTCGCTTGCATCGAAAGAACTTAATAGTCCAATCCCGTTTTTACCGATTGCAAGCGCATCCCAATATTCTTCTTTCGTGTTGCCGATAGGATTGACAACTCCGATTCCTGTAATTACTACACGCTCCACAAAATCGATCCTTTTCTTCAGTGTGTTAGGAGGGCATGAAACGGAATTTGCCCTCATTTCTGTGTTAGTCTTTATATCTATACATGTTCATCAAGGTAATCAAGGGCATCTTGAACAGTTTGTATCTTTTCAGCATCGCTGTCAGGGATTTCAAGGTCAAATTCCTCTTCAAGTGCCATGACCAATTCAACGGTATCAAGCGAATCAGCCCCCAAATCTTCCATGAAAGATGCATCTGGTGTTACGTTATCTGCTGCTATACCAAGCTGACTTGCTATAATTTCAATAAGACGTTTTTCATTTGTTGCCATTGTAGAATTTAAACTCCTATGATGAGAGGGATATAACAATTAAAATAAACTATGGTTTATCCCACCCAGAATTAGAATAACTATTCAACTAAAGGACAAGTTTATAATTGACCCGTCCGTACTGTAAACCAATATAATTAAAACATATTTCTGCATATAGCAGGATATCTGACATTTTATTTACATCACCATCCCACCGTCAACTTGTAAAGTCTGTCCGGTGATATAACGTGCTGCATCTGAAGCTAAGAAACAGACAGCATCAGCAACATCATCTGGTGAACCAAAGAATTGTAATGGAATTAGTTCAAGTATCTTTGACTGCAAATCTTCCGGTATTTTCGCTGTCATGTCTGTTGTGATAAAACCGGGGGCAATAGCGTTAACTGTGATGCCGCGTGTACCAACTTCTTTTGCAGTTGTTTTTGTCAAGCCAATGATTCCAGCTTTCGCTGCTGCATAACTTGCTTGTCCCGGATTCCCCATTAGACCAATTACTGATGAGATGTTAATGATACGTCCACTTTTCTGACGTATCATCGGACGAAGAACAGCTCGTGTACAATACATCGTTCCTGTAAGATTCGTTTGTAATACTGCATCCCAATCTTCATCTTTGAGTCGCATCAGGAACATATCACGTGTGATTCCAGCATTGTTCACAAGAATATCAATTTGTGAATACTGTTCAATTGCCTGTTCAACAAGTGTTTCTACATCTTCCTTTTTGGATATATCTGCAGCTATAGCGTGGATTGTATACCCTTTGTTTTCCAACTCATTGGCGGTGATGCTAACACTTTCAGTAGAACGTGAACAGATAACGACATTGGCACCAACTTCACATAATCTTTGAGCAATTGCTGCACCAATTCCGCGTGAAGCACCAGTGACAATCGCAGTTTTACCACTTAGTAGGTTTTCGTTAAAAACATTTTGTATCGTTGATTGATCCATTATTGCGTATTTCCTAATTCATCGATAACTTGTGAAAGTGTATCAGAATCCTCAACGTTCATAACACTGCTATCAGGTAATGTGCGTTTTACCAATCCAGACAAAACCTTTCCCGGACCTATTTCAACGAATTGTGTAACACCAGAGTTGTTGATGGTATTCAATGTTTTTTCCCATTGAACGGGTGCAGTTATTTGTCGATAGAGCATTTTCTTGATGGTTTCTGTTTCTGTTTCGACTTCACCTGTTACATTCATCACGATATCGGATTGGGGAGAATGAAACGTTATATTATCAAGTACTTTTTGAAACTTTTCAGCTGCTGATTCCATCAAAGGTGAGTGAAATGCACCACTTACTGGCAACATGCGACATCTTCTTGCCCCAATTTCTTCTGATGCAAGTGAAACAACCTGTTTGACTGCATCTACTTCACCAGAGATTACCAATTGACCTGGACAGTTGTAATTAGCAATCTGCACTACACCATCAACCTTGTTACAAATCTGTATAAGGTCTTTTTCATCCATACCCAGAATTGCTGCCATTGTTCCATTTTTGTTCTTACCTGCTTCTGCCATATAAGATGCACGGTATCTGACAAGTTTCAAGGCATCTGTAAATGCGAGTGTTCCTGAAGCAACGAGGGCTGTATATTCACCTAAACTATGTCCGGCTACAAACTTTGGTTTGTCCGTAATTTGTTGTGTTAATATTTGTAGTGTGGCAATACTACATATTAAAATAGCAAGTTGTGTGTTTTCAGTTTGTTTTAATTCTGATTCAGGACCTTCAAAACAGAGTTTACTTAATGCTCTACCTAAAAATGAATCTGCTTCATCAAAAACTTCACGAGCTTTTGGAAAGGTCTCAACTAATTCTGCCCCCATTCCAATTTTTTGTGATCCTTGTCCTGGAAAGATAAAGGCAAATTGTATCATTTTATATATTCTGGGAACTAAAATAAAACGTAGTAAATACTTAGATGTATGACAACCACTACAAACGGATAAGGGTACTACCCCATGTCAATCCTGCACCAAAGGTGACAAGTAGGACAAGATCACCAGGTTTTGCCCTTCCTTCTTGTATAGCTTCGTCTAATGCAATGATAACAGTTGCTGCAGAGGTATTACCATATTTGTCAACGTTGACATATACCTTTTCTCGCGGCACACCGAGTCTATGACCTACTGCTTCAATAATCCGTAAGTTTGCTTGGTGTGGTATTAACAAATCAATGTCATCTACGCTAACATTTGCCTTTTTTAGTGTACGTTCTGCTGCTTCGGGCATGAGACGTACACCTAATTTAAAGACTTCACGTCCATTCATCTGTATCTTATTCAAATTTTGGTCAATTGCGTCTGAAGTCACGGGCATTCTTGATCCACCCGCTGGGATTCCAAGAAGATTGATATCAGCATAATCACCATCTGAACCGATGTATGATGCCAGAATTCCGTTCTGTTCTTCAGTTGCTTGAACAACAGCGGCACCTGCACCATCACCGAATAAAACACATGTGTTTCTATCATTCCAATCAACGATATTGTTAAAAACCTCTCCACCCACGACAAGTATAGTATTATATTGACCTGAACAAATCAAACCGTTTGCTAAATCAAGTCCGTATAAGAACCCTGCACATGCAGCTGATATATCCATTGCCGAAGCGTTTTTTGCGCCTAACCCTTTTTGAACATAACATGCAGTTGAGGGAAAAAATGTGTCGGGTGTTACCGTTGCAACGAGAATCATCTCAATATCAAGAGGGTCAATTTGAGCTCTTTTTATTGCTAAACGAGCAGCCTGGACACTAAGGTCAGAAGTTGCGACATCATCCTCTGCAATTCGCCTCTCAACAATGCCAGTTCGTTGGCGAATCCATTCATCACTGGTATCCACCATTTTTTCAAGGTCATAATTAGTCAAAATGTTTTCAGGTAGATAAGAACCCGTGCCTGTAATTGCTGCATTTCGATCCATACTTAAGAATCCTTTATTGCTGACATCACACGATCATAATTATTTTGAAATGTGTAACTGTGCAATTCGGTGAGAAAATAATAATTGATGTCTCACCTACAACTGTTCTTCGGTGGACCTTAGAACAGATCTTCCTTTATAATGTCCACAGTGTGGACACACACGGTGTGAAACCATCATTTCCCCACAATATGAGCAATCTGTGATGACTTGACTTTGTAGTGCATGATGACTCCTACGCATTCTTTTTTTTGATTTAGATGTTTTACGTTTAGGATGAGCCATTTTTTCTAAATCTCTCCTTGCTGTTATTTGTTTTATTCTGATTTTCCAACTTTGCTGCTTCTATCATTTGTGACAAATCTGCAAAAGGTGAAGAGACATCTGAAACATTATCTTCAACATCTTCTGTCCCTTCACATGAACATATTTCATCATTCAGATTTGTACCACAATTCTGACATAATCCTTCACACGTTTGTGAACAGAGAGGCCAAACTGGTATCTGAATTACTAAGGCACGTCGTGTGTCTTCTGATATGTCAAAGGTTTCTCCGTCAAAGTAGCGTTCACCTTCATCAATATCCTCAGTTTGTTCCTTTTCAGTACCACTATCTGATGTGAATTGCACTTCAAAAGTGGCTGCAATGCCGCTTCTAAACATCTCAAGACATTTACCACATTGCATCTCAATTTCTGTAGATACATCGGCTTTGACATATACATCGTTATCTCCATGTCGTAGCAGATGAACCGAACCACGAACTTGATCTATGTTTTCTACATCTTCAATTTCAAACTCAAGTTGCGAGGGAGAGATTTCAACTTCATATTCATTGAAGTCCCAATCTTTGATATTTCTTACGTCAAAAATCAACGTGTCTTTCATTGTTTTGACAATCTGTCTTAGAATGCTGCCTCTTCTTCTATTCTGATGAGTTTCGCATCACCTTTGACGACTTCCAGTGTATAAATCTGTTCAAGTGCAGATTTCATATCTTTTTCTTTCGCTTTGTGAGTTAACATCATAAGTGAGACGGTTTCAGTGCAATGAGGTTCTTTCTGGATTACAGAAGAAATACTGATATTGCAGTTACCTAAAATGCTTCCGATACTTGCTAATACACCAGGACGATCAATCACAACAAAACGCAAATAATATCGCGTTTCTATGTCATCAATTGGACAAATAGAATTAGCAGTTTGCGAGTTCTCTAACCACGCATGTGAAATCGGAGAACTTACACCGCGTTGAATAGATTTTGCAGCATCAATAATATCTGCGACTACGGCACTTGCGGTAGGCATTTCACCTGCTCCTTGCCCATAAAAAAGGGTAGGACCTACAGCAGAACCTACTACACATACAGCATTATACGCACCACCAACATTTGCTAATAAACTCCGTTCCGGTAGAAGTGTTGGATGTACTCTTGCTTCTACTCGGTTATCATCGGTTAACTTTGCAATTGCGAGCAGTTTGATAACATAACCGAGTTCACGAGCATATTGTATTTCCTTTTGTGAAATATCAGTAATACCTTCAACATGGAATTGGTTAACAGGAATATTAACCCCGTAGGCAAGTGCTATAAGTAGTGTTAGTTTCTGAGCTGCATCAATCCCTTCAACATCCAGTGTTGGATCAGCCTCAGCATAACCTTTTTCTTGTGCATCTGAGAGTATATCTGCAAAATCAACGCCACGTTCATGCATTTCGGTCAACATGTAGTTGCATGTGCCATTTACTATACCGTAAATTGACTGAATTTGATTTGCAGTGAAACTTTCCTGTAATGTTTTGATAATAGGAATTCCACCTGCAGTGCTGGCTTCAAAATTCAGGCTTACTTTATGCTTTTGTGCAAGTTGGAATAGTTCGCTGCCATGTTCTGCTAATAAAGCCTTGTTCGCAGTCACCACATGCTTTCCATTTTGGATTGCACGTGAGATCAACGAATATGCCCCTGATACGCCTCCGATAAGTTCAACGACAATATCAATCTCAGGGTTATCTACAACATCACTGGGATCATCTGTGAGACAGTCAGTTGGAAGTTCTATACCAACGCGCGTAGCGGGTAGTGTGCGTTTTACTATTTTTTTTAGGCTTAATTGGACATAACTATTTTTGGAAATTAGACTGTTTTGGTTAACCAATATTTTGGATACACCTGTGCCTACTGTTCCCCAACCTAAAATGCCTACATTGATACACGACTTATCCACTACTATAACTGCCTTTTATCACAATGAATAACCATTAATTTTTAACGATATATGTATATAAATATACACGATTTAAATAAAACATCGGGGCGACTGGATTTGAACCAGCGACCTCTTGAACCCCATTCAAGCGCGCTTCCGGGCTGCGCCACGCCCCGTTTTAATACAATTACCCAATTATATTATCACAATTTAGCGGAAAAGTCAAGAAAATTAGTTTGATACAATTCAGGACTTACGCAAAAGTGGTAGGCGCACTTTGATGAAGAGTAAAAAATACATTAGGTAATTTGGACCTAAACCCGGTAGGTGCGGTTTCCTAACCGCACCGGACGCTACAAGAAACTAAAATTACCCGATTAAATTCTTAATCTTCATACGTAAATATGGCAGAACACCACACTGTATATGTGTTCTGCCAATTGTATTCTAATCAGGACTTACGCAAAAATGGTAGGCGCACTTTGATGAAGATTAAGAAAATATTTCGGTAATTCTAATTATCCCTAAACCGGTAGGTGCGGTTTCCTAACCGCACTGGAGTTTTCTCCAAAATTACCGAATTAATAAATTAATCTTCATGTAAGCGCGCTGGTAACTTAGAATTCTGCTGAAAAAACACATCGTTTTCGTCATAATTATCGAAGAATCGTGAAAAGTGCGTAAGTCCTATCTAATTTGATGTTGTTTTAAGTTAAACCCATTCCTTGAAGGTTCTTTAAACTTATTCCTAAGCTGTCAAATGGATCGCGTTCATAACATGAATCTTGCTCAACAATATACCATTCCACTTCTGCGTATTCACAGGCATCCATGATTGCTGACCAGTTTAGATTACCTTCACCGACCTCAGCATATCGTTGTGAATTACCCACGACAACCATATCTTTGAGATGCACAATATGAGCACGTCCTTTTAAGTTGCGTATCCATTCAGCAGGATCCCCGCCACCATGCTGTATCCAATAGGTATCAATTTCACTATTAAAATGTTTTGGATCACTCTCTTCATATAGGATTTGCAGACCAGTACGTCCATCAAATTTTTCTAATTCAAAACTATGATTATGATATGAGAAAATCAGACCACCTTCAGCAAGACGTGCACCGACTTCAGAGGCTTCCTGTGCAAATTTAGCATATCCTTCTTTTGTGCGGTATTCACCGGGAAGACCACCGATAGCAGCGTGTTTGCATCCCCATAAATTATGTTCATCAATAACTGCTTGTGGTTCGTCGCGCATTCGTGTATAACTTGTATGTGTAGCACATATTGTTATTCCTTCATTATCAACAATCTTTTTAAGTGCTTCAGGTTCAATCGGTCCGAGTGCAGAACATTGGACAGCTTCATATCCAAGTTGTCTGACCTTATTCATTGTTTTTGCTATATCATCTTCTGTCTTCGTGAATTCTCTGACTGTATATAACTGTGCTGCGAGTTGTGTTGCCATTATCTCTCCTTACTAATTCATAAATCAATATGTGGTAGTATACAAATTAGGTTTGCAGATGTCAAGGTTAATATTCATAGCCATTCAGTTTACTGATTTTTTTCTGTATTATTCTATGTTAGATACACATAACCTAAGTAGTAGCAGAATTTCCCCGTCCGTATTGCCCCTTCTCATCATATTGACAGGTTTCTCCACCTGTATTAATCCATCTCATCGTAGGGGCGGGGTCTCCCCGCCCGTAGCAAGCCCGCGACATGTGCACTAAAGCCTCGGAGAGGCGAAAGGTGTATAGCTTCTCTTATCCTGAAAATCCTGTGAATCTTGTCCATCCTGGTTCAGACAAACTGAAATTCTGAAAATTACATAAAACATATTGGATATCTATTGTTCCACTCTCTTGATTAATTTTACATCATATACCACCATCCGTTAAAATATAACATCATTTCGAAATGACAACTATAATTTAACAATAAACCCGTTTGTAGTCGCGCAATTTATTGCGCCTCTTACATTCCGTAGGGGCGGGGTTGCCCCGCCCGTATTGACACTTTGCCTATCGGATGCGTTGATATTCGCGCAATTTATTGCACATCTTACATTACATTCTGTAGGAGCGATCTCCGAATCGCGACCCTACCACATGAAAACTAAAGCCCCAGCGGGGCGAAAGGTGTATAGCAAATGCGGAAAAATTTAAAACCCTTTTGTTTCCATCGTAATCCAAATATTAACGACTAAATATGAAAAAAAACCGAAAATCAAAAACGCACTAAAATGAAAATTTCAAAAAAATCGTACCACCTCATAAACCCAGTTTCAGACTGGCATAACCCCGAAAACAAAAACGCACCGATGTGCGAAAAACACCCTTTTTTAGTGCGTTTTTTTCGAAGCAATTCTATTCATAATAGGACACCTTTCAACCATCGTAGGGGCGGGGTCTCCCCGCCCGTATTCAGACAAAAAATCCGCATATCTACCGAATTGAAGATGACATCTACAAGGAAAAAGCACATGTATCTGAGAAGGAACTAATCCTGAAAATCCTGAAATCTTGAAAATCCTGGTTCAGACTTTTTTCTTATCCTGAAAATCCTGGTTCAGACAAAAATGAATTGCAATGACAACCGTAATTTGATAAAATTGACACATGATAAATCCTTTTTTCTTCGGCAGTAAAGGACGAGGTTTATTTCGTTTTTTACGTATCTTTCTCCATTTTCCTAACTTCATTCGATTGACATTACGTCTATTTCGTGATGAACGTGTGCCTATCTATAAAAAGGCAATTCTTGTGATATTTGAGGTATTCGCAGTCATTTTTGCTATTGCGTATTTTGTTTATCCCTTTGATGGTGACTTTATCCTTCCATTAATTGGACGAATAGATGACATTGCTATAGGTGCATTTATAATACTTGTACCAGGTGGATGGTTATTCATCAAATCATGTCCTGCACATATTGTTCAAGAACATGTTGATAAAATTTCAAGCGGAGAATAAAACGAGGACTTACTGTATTTTTTATGCAACTCTTTTACTTCATCGGTGTGTTTTTATTTCGTAAAGACAAAAATACATATATTTTTTAAGTGGCATAATAATATAAATTGGAGGATAAGAGAATGTTAAACTTCAGACGCTTAATTAGCAGACATGCAGCAGTAATATTGATATTGTCAGGACTTGTCGTTGCTGCGGGATTGATTATTTCTCAAAGTGGAAATGAGTTTGTCGTACCTACTGCTGAAGGTGAAACACATAATGAATTTATAGATTCGGAAGATTTTCAATATCTTGAACGGGCAAATCGTGCCTTTATAAATTTAGTTAAACGTACACGACCATCAATTGTACAAATAACCACTTATAGAGAGCGAAATGTTGATGAAACAATTCCAAGATTACGTATTGTTCCTCAACAGGACATGGATAGAGATGAATTGAGACGTTTTATGGATAGATTTCGTGGTAGACAACCTGATGGTTTTGGTTATGAAATCCAACCCACTCCAAATGATCAAGATCCTCCTCCAGATGTAGTTGGAATCGGATCTGGCGTTATAATCAGTGATGACGGTTATATTCTTACTAACAACCATGTTATTGAAAAGGCTGATGAGGTATTAGTAACTTTATCCGACGGAAAGGAATATGACGCAGAGCTGATTGGAACAGATCCGGCTGGTTCAGAGGTTAGCGGTACCGATTTAGCAGTTCTAAAAATTAAAGCAGAGGGTTTACCTGAACTTCCATTTGGTGATTCTGATACATTGGAAGTGGGTGAATGGGTTATCGCAATTGGAACTCCATTTAACCTGTCCCAAACTGTAACACGTGGCGTTGTAAGCGCAAAAAACCGCCCTAACTACAACATAAAATATGGTAATTTTATACAAACTGACACACCAATTAATCAAGGTAATAGCGGTGGGGCATTGATTAACATACGAGGAGAGTTAGTAGGGATAAACACCCTTATCGCTACGAATGGTGTAGACTTAGGTAATGTTGGTGTCGGTTTTGCAATACCAAGTAATACCGCACGCCAGTTATTACCGCAGCTTATTGAACATGGGAAAATAGTACGTGGTTGGCTTGGGATACGTATGGAATCCGTGTCTCACGAATTGGCAGAAAAACTGAAACTTGATGAAGTACGTGGGGCTGTTGTAAATGATGTCGGACGAGGAAGTCCAGCAGAAAAGGCAGGTCTACGTCATGGGGATGTGATCCTTGAATTTAATGGACAATCAGTTCGTGACTCAAACCACTTGATGCATCTCGTTGGAGCCGCAGGTGTTGGCATTAAAGTAAAACTGAAAGTCTTACGAAACAAAGAAAAACTTCAGTTATCCGTTAAATTAGACAAACGGACAGAAGAGGCAATTGCAAGTTTTGAAGAATCTGTTGACCCCGATGTTAGTCCATTAAAATTGGCTGGTATGCATCTGCAATCTTTGACACCTAAACTGGCAAACCAGTATGGACACCGAGACGAAACTGGTGTTATCGTCATGCATGTTGAGCAGGGAAGTGTTGCGCATAGACTCGGAATTAGAGTTGGCTATCTCATTAAGGAGATAGACTATAACCAAATTAACTCTTTGGCAGACTATGAGGCAATAATTGAAAAACTTGGTAAAAGTAATGAAACTTTAGCACTTGTCTATTTCAAAGATTTAAGGCAGCGTGGAAAATTTGTAACGCTAAAGATCAGCGAAAATGACCGATAATGGTTATTGCTATTGATTTCAGTACTTAGATCCTGATTAGATAGAATCATTGTTATCTAAACAGAAGCTGTAATAACAATTTGAAGGATAATCGTTTTTTTCAGGTACCCAAGCCTGAAGGCATGGGATTGTTCAATCCTCTGCCAGACTTGATGTTCTTCGGTCTTGGCTCGTAACTTTACCTGTCCGCCACCGAAGGGTCCCAGCGACCCACGATACAGAACCTCAGACACTTCCGACTTCGGAAGTTGTTCGAGCGAACTATCGTCTTCAAGTTACTTGGATACGGCTATGCACGTATCCCTAAAACAAGACACTTCCGACTTGTTTCGGAAGTCCGTTATCAAGTTTGACATATTTTGTCAAGGAAAATATAGGAGCGGGCGTTCCTCCCAAGCATAAAAACTTGGGCTTCCTGCCCGAAACGTTGGTGATTTTACCGATACAATACATTAAGAATGCCTTGTTTTTAATAGTAATCGCATTTCCAATTGTGTTGCTTGATATCTACACGAAATGGCTTGTGCGTATGAATATACCACAAGGACGCGGTTATTCAATAATTCCAGGCTTCTTTAATATACGGCATGATAGGAACACCGGTGCAGCATTTGGTATTTTATCTGATCAGCGGACACTGTTAATTATTGTGACAATCGCAGCACTTATCTTTATAATCGTCTATTCTTTTAGATTCAAGCATAGTCGGTGGATGCAAATTTCACTCGGGTTTCTACTCGGGGGTGCTGTTGGTAACTTTATTGACCGTATTCTATTAGGTGAAGTTGTTGATTTTCTACAGTTTGGGATTGAAAGCAAAAGGCTGTATTGGCCTACATTCAATGTAGCAGATATTGCTGTGTGTATCGGTGCAGGAATGCTCATTGTCTTCCTCTTTCGCATTCAAAAGAGTACTGATTGACACAGAATCCGCATCTACAGTATAATCCGAATTTCACCAATTTCGTGTTAGTGCCATAAGATATACTACACAATATAAGAAGGTTAGTAACTATGTTCAAGTTTAGAAAGAGTTTATTTATTTTTTCTCTATTGGTTTTTCTCGTTGTTGTACCCTATGCACAAACACAGGAGCAAGAAACACAACATGAAGAGTATAGTGAAAGTGCTTTACGTCGGTTTGAGATTATAACGTTGAGTTCTCTCCCATTTACAGCAATTCATAGTTATCTGGGAGTTCGTGGTGTAAAGATGATACAAACAAATAAAATCGCACCGGAATTGTCCTCACAGAATTATCGGGTGATTGGAATTTGTGCAGTTTCGTTTTCTCTATTCATAGGTATCTGGGATTGGTTTCACACTCGTAATGTTGATAGGTCGGCACCCAGTGTGCCGGGACGTAAACCTCCATCCCCTCCTGAGGAGGAAGTACCTACTGATGGAAGTTTTGCTCGTATCAAGGGAAATGGACCATACGCAAATAGATATGCTGTTTCAACATACATTGGACAACCCTTCCAATATGCAGCAAACACCCAACTAAATATGTGGTCAACACAACAATCTGATAGTTTTGTCATTCCACTGTTTTTATTACGATTCTGACTTATCTGTTGTTAGGTTTCATTAAAAGAATTAATTAGGCAGACAATATAGTATGCGTGTTCTCTTCATGGGTACCAGTGAATTTGCCAATCCGGCATTGAAGCAGCTAATTACCCAAAACTTTGATATTATCACTGTTGTAACACAACCTGACCGACCAAGTGGTAGAGGTAAAAAACTAAACCCTCCGCCAATTAAACAGACCGCTTTAGAAAATAATTTACACGTCCTTCAACCTGTAAAAGTCAGAAAACCTGAGTTTATTTCGAAACTTATTGAGCTTGCACCAGATGTAATAATAGTGGCTGCTTTCGGACAAATATTACCTCAAACAGTTTTGGACATTCCTCCATGTGGAGTCATCAACATACACCCCTCATTATTACCTAAATATAGAGGTGCAGCCCCGATTCAGTGGGCATTAATAAATGGGGAAACAGAGACAGGTGTATCATTAATGCTTTTGGATGCGGGTGAAGACACAGGCGATATAATCTGTATGGAACAAATACAGATACAACTTGAGGACACGTCTGAAACATTAGGTCAAAAGTTAGCAAACATAGGAGCAAGTCTATTAGTAGATGTGTTGCAAAATCTTAAAAACGGACATCCACCACCCGCAATTCCTCAGAAGCATGAACAGGCAACACATGCCCCGCGTTTGTCAAAGGAAATCGGACAAATAAATTGGAACGAATCGGCAGAAACTATACATAACCTCGTTAGAGGAACAGCGGGATGGCCAGGGGCATATACATATTTTAATAATGGAACACTTCTCAAGATAATTCAGTCTCTACCACATGAAGAAAAAAGTGAAGAATTAGAATTCACTGCACAGCAGCCACCGGGAACAATAAGTATCACTTCAGATAAAAACATGTTCGTGAAAACTGGAGATGGAGTAATACAATTGGTCCAAGTTCAACCCGCTACAAAGAAGATTATGGTTGCCAATGATTTTGTCAATGGATATCAATTGAAGCCTGGAGATTGTTTTGCCAACTCGTGATATTAACACGATAATCTGTTGCGGAAATAGATGTGATGAACAAACTAAATAAGATCTTATGGGGTACGGTAAAAACTGCACTCTATTGTATGATCGTAATGGGAATTGTTGGTGGACTAACGCTCTTTATTGTTCTTCCCCAATGGGTCAAGTCAACGGAAGTACTTGTTCCCAACATTGTTGGCAGACATTTTTTTCAAGCAATCCAAGAACTTAATAATGTAGGTTTGGAAGCAGAAAAACCTATTCAAGCAGCAAGCAGTAATAAACCGAAAGGTATTGTCATAGAACAAGAACCCTCCGCAAATTCCAGTATCAAACCACACCACACAGTTAGAATTACGGTTAGTATCGGGTCTGAATTAATTCCTGTCCCTTCTGTTATCGGAAAATCGGAAGATGCTGCTTATGAAACCCTTAAATCTGCTGATTTTCGTCCAAATTCAATTGCCTATGCACATTCTACAACATACTTAAAGGATACAGTTATTGCTCAAAACCCTCCTGAAGGAAGTGCAAAACAACGTAATCATCCTGTGAACCTATTGGTTAGTATGGGGAGAAAGCCTGAATACATAAAACTTCCAGAACTGAAAAATCAACCTGTCAATGAAATATTACCAGCTCTTGAAGAAATGGGATTGAATGTTGAAATAAGAAATAGTCCACATCCAACAATAGAACCCGGAAGGATCACAAGACACGATCAACTTGTTCAAATCGGGGACTTGATAATCCTTGAAGTCAGCGGGAAAAGAGGGGAAACTGAGAATATAGGTAGATGGTTAAAGCATAAACATACAATCAGTGATAAAGGAACAAAAGCATTAAAAGTCAGAATCAAGGTCATTGATGAATACCGTGAACGTGAAGTCATTAATGGAGATTATTCACCTGGAACTGTGATTGACTTAGAACAAAGAAGGGTTAAGGTCTTCGGTTCTACACAGGTGATTGTGTTCGAAAACGGCATACAAGTGGATGAAAGATCATATCAATAACGTGAGTTTGATAATAGGTATATGAACTTCATTTAAAAAAATAGTGCCACCATAGACCCGGTAGGTGCGGTTTCCTAACCGCACCGAATTCAAAATATGATTTATCAATAACCTTGCAGATTCAATTTTAATTTACACAAATTACATATAAAACCTGATGGCAACGAAGAATAACACTACACCTAAAATCTCCCCATCTCTATTAGCCGCAGACTTTACCATATTTGGTGAAGAGGTAGACCGTGTTGTCGAAGCAGGTGCTGACATGCTTCATTTTGATGTAATGGACGGTGAATTTGTTCCAAATTTTGGGATCAGTCCGTTATCAATTGCTGCAGTACGGGACAGAACTGAATTAATGTTCGATGTTCACATTATGGTGACACATCCCTTGCGGTATATTGATGCATTAGTTGGTGTCGGTTCAGATATGATAACTTTTCATATTGAGAGTGATGATGAACCTTATGCTGTTATTTCAGCGATTAAGGCACATAACATTAAAGCAGGTATAGCATTTTCTCCAAATACAAAATGTGATGAAATATTACCTTTTCTATCCGATATTGATCTTGTATTACCAATGAGTGTTGAACCCGGTTTAGGTGGACAAGCATTTATCCCAGATACATTTAACAAAATTGAACAATTACATCAATTCATTCATAAACTTGATAATGCACCAGACATTTCTGTAGACGGCGGTGTCACAACCGAAATAGGTCCGGTTGCAGCAGAAAAAGGCGCGACAATTCTTGTCGCAGGCACTGCAATCTTCAAAAGCAAATATCCAAAAGAAACTATTGATAAATTGAGGTCTACTGTATAACCTATATTAGGCAAATATACATGTAAATGATGCATTCGTTTTATGTCCCGAAAACTCAATGCAACGAAGATTTTATTACTATTACGAATTCGGAACATCATCACCTAAGAAATGTACTACGGCTGGTAAATGGTGAAACTATACGGATTATCGATGGTGAAGGAAGTGTTTATATAGCAGAGATATGTGACATTAAGACTGATTCGACCGTTGTAAGAATCCTGAATCACAAGCATCATCCAAAAACTACTCCAGCAATTATACTTTTTCAAGGTATACCAAAACATGATAAAATGGAGTGGATTCTGCAAAAGACAACGGAGTTAGGTGTATCACACATCGTCCCTATATTAACTGAGCGATCATTACAGAAGCCGAGTGAAAACCGTTATGAACGTTGGCATCGCATTATATTATCAGCAACTAAACAATGTGGTCGAGTGTGGAAACCAAAGTTATGTAATATGTTAAATTTTCAAGAATGTCTTAACGCAATACATACCTATTCGCTTGGTTTAATCTTATGGGAACATGAAGAACAACATCATATCAAATCAATATTGAGAAAATTTCCGAAGGTTGATTCTATCGCGATTGTTGTTGGACCAGAGGGAGGTTTCACCGAAAGAGAAGTTGATGTAGCAATTAATTACGGTTGTATTCCTGTAAGAATAGGAACTAATATCTTAAGAACAGAAACTGCGGCTATCACTGGGATTGCAATTGCTGCTTATGAATTCGAAATATAAAAATTAACATAAACTATTATGAAAACTGCAAAACTGATTACAATGGGATGTAAGGTCAATCAATATGATACGCAGTCCATGTCTGAAACACTTGAACGTAACGGGTATGTGATTGTTGATGAAACACGACCTGCAGACCTATACCTCATAAATACATGCACAGTAACAAATGCTGCTGATCAAAAGGCAAGACAAGCAATACGTAGGGCAATCAGACAAAATCCGGATGCAGACGTTTTCGTTACTGGATGCTATGCCGAAAGTGACAGAAAGATTATTGAAGAGATTCCCGGCGTAACACATGTCTTTGGCAACCGAGAAAAAGCAGATTTACAGAACTACATTAGTAAACTAAACTCGGATATTCCTCTGCAGATTCAACCCGTTCAACATGATGCAATTCGCGAACATGCACGTTTTAGCAGTGGGGTAAGTAGTTCTGGAAAACGTACGCGCGCGTTAATTAAAGTCCAAGATGGGTGTAGTGCATTTTGCACATACTGTATCATTCCGTATGTCCGTGGTAGGATGACAAGTCGTCCACTTTCAGATATTGTAGATGAAGCATTACGAATTGCTGATAGTGGGATAAAAGAGATAGTGATTACTGGAGTACATCTTGGTGCTTATGGACAGGATACTGGAAGAGACAAGAATATCGCGGATATATTAGAACGTATTCACGATATTGATGGTATTGAACGGATCCGATTTAGTTCAATAGAACCGATGTATTTTCCTGAAATACTCACTGATCGAATGTCCGCCCTCCCGAAATGTATGCCACACTTTCACCTTCCTATTCAATCTGGGTCTGATAAAGTGTTACGAGATATGCGTCGACGTTATTCTTCATCTCAGTTCGTACGTCTTGTTGAAAGTCTACGTAACCAATTTACCGATGATGTTGGTATTACTACCGATATTATGGTTGGTTTTCCAGGTGAAACTAATGCTGATTTCAAAGATTCTCTCAAGTTCGTTGAAGAAATCGGGTTCAGTCAGCTGCATGTATTCCGCTATTCTCCTCGCAAAGGAACACCTGCAGCCACCTATCCAAATCAAGTCCCATCACACATCTCCTCAACACGTAGTCGTGAAATGATTAGTTTAGGTGATGAATTAAGCACATCATTTAAAAAGCGTATGCACGGAAAATCTAAAAATGTGTTAATTGAAGGAAGCAGAGAAGGGAAAGATAATCTACTTGCAGGATTCACTGATAATTATCTCAGGGTCCTTGTGGATGTTCCAGATTCTGCTATAAATCAAATTTTACCTGTAAAGTTAACAACTTCAGATGATGAACACATCTACGGTATATGTTAGATATAAGTGTTCATTCTACAAATATAATCACATAAATTTCTAATTTAGTTTCTTGGAGGAAACATGTTATCAAAACTAAAATTCATTCTCTTGTTTTTTCTTATTCTTTTGTCAGTATCCGGTTGCGAACGAATTACAGATACAGTATTACCGACACCTGAAATACCAGACTCACAACCACTTACAGTGATGACCTATAATGTATACGTTGGTAGTAGCGCAGAACCACTCCTGAACGTGAAAGATTTAGGACAGGTCCCTGGAGAAGTAGCAACCATGTATAACAACGTAATTCAATCTGATTTCCCAAGTCGGGCAGTGGCAATTGCTAAATCCATAAAAACATATCAACCACACCTTATAGGATTACAGGAAATATCGTTAATCCGTACACAGAGCCCTGGAGATGTTCTTCTTGGTAATCCAGTTTCTGCGGAAGAAATAACCTTGGATTATTTGCAAATTCTGATGGACGCGCTTGCAGCAGAAGGTTTAGGTTATCAAGTCGCTGCCAAAGTTGAAAATATTGATATTGAAATGCCGATGGTTATGGGTGCTGGTCTCATTGATATTCGATTAACTGATTACGATGTGATATTGTCACGAGATGATGTTGAAGTATCACGACCAACGAGTGAAAACTATTCTTCAGTCCTTACAATTGAGATGCTTTTTCTTGAAGTTAAAAGAGGATACGCAGCTGTAGATGCTACTGTTTCTGGAGTCACATATCGATTTGTCAATACACACCTTGAGGCATTTGCAGAACCTTTTCGAATTGCACAAACACAAGAACTTCTGGATATTCTTGCCGATGAGACATTACCTGTTATAATGTTAGGTGATTTCAATACACGTGCACCAAATGGGACTGCATATCAAATGATACTTGATAGTGGGTATGATGACCTTTGGCAGATGGACTCCGAAGGTAGCGGCAACACATGTTGTCAAGACGATGATTTGTTAAACGAGTTAACCGATAACACAGTGCGGATTGACCATATCTATGTCCGTAATATTGGACATCCAACATCTGTGGTAACCCATACTGTAGGTGATAAACCTGAAGATCGATTAAGCTCAGGATTGTGGCCATCTGATCATGCAGGGGTTGTTGCAGAAATTACTTTTGAATAGTAGAAGTCGGATGGTGATTTAAAAAACGAGCGTTCTCATCTGATGAAAACGCTTATCTAATTTAATCAAGGTTGTGTTTGACAGATGAGTGATTATTCAGGTACTGCCTCAATTATGTCATCCTGTGGTACGCCATCAACAATTTGACGAACACCCACACTTTTCACTGGATTGCGATTCATATCAAAACTGGAAATACTTGTTGCCCCTTGGTAGTCAGTAATCGCTGCAATGGCATCTCGAATCGCAGTAGCATCATCAGTTGAACCCACTGACTCAATTGCCATTTTCAGTAAATATAACGCATCATATCCCGCTGCGGCAATTCCATCTACAGAACCATATTCCTCTGTATATGCAGAAATAAAATCCAATGCAGCAGGATCCAAGTTGGTACAATAGTAACCATCAACATTAGTATTATCATCCAAAGTCGTAGATATCAGTGGATCGTCCCAACCATCACTCCCGATAAAGGTAGATGTAATTCCCATGTCCCGTGCCTGTTGCATTATCCGTGGTACTGCACCGGGAAAGCTTGCGAGAAGAAGGACATCAGGATTTGCTTCTTTAACTGCAGTCAGTTGCATATCGAACATTGTAACATCATTCCCTGCATAAGTTTCTTCAACAACTACGTTTCCACCCAGTGTTTCAAAACTTGTCTTAAATGATTGGACAAATCCCTCAGAATAAACATCCATGTCCTGCCATATCATTGCAGCGGTTTTTGCTTCTAATTCTTCTACGACAACCTTCGCAAGGAGTTTTGCCTGTAAGACATTAGAACCCGCAACGAGAAACATTAGATCGTTAGGATCAGTTTCTTCTGCTGTCACCTCTGATCTTGTTGCTCCCAAAAGCACTGGAACTGTTGAAACTGGTCCAACTTTTACTGCATGACTTGAAAAGAGTGGACCTAATATAGCGACAACTTTCTCCTCTTCAATTAAAGCTGTTGCAGAATCAAAGACCGTATCGGTTTCTTCCTGTTTATAGATCAACTCAACTTTCATGCCCAAGACACCATCTGCACCATTAATTTCAACTTGTGCAAGTGTAGCACCCTTTCCAAAACTGGTATAATTTGGATACGGATGAATCAAACCTACTTTAAGTGTTTCGGGCATTCCATCATCTGGAGGAACGGTCGTCAATGTATCAATGACATTTTCACATCCAGATAACCAAACAATTGAGAGTATAAGCATTACACTCAGAATTAAACCAAAAGTTTTCCTAATCATATACATCCCCTATTTTGTATTATATATTTAGCAAAAAACGATCACTCTTGTATCAATATATGGTGTAAACAATTACATTATAACACAATCTTTCTATAAAACACTACAAATCACTATGTAAAAATTACATAACAAAAAAATCTTCTGCATTCTAAAAATGAACACAGAAGATATATTAATTCCGTACTATGTTAAATTATTCGAGTATTATTCGCTGGAACGAAGTAGATGTGCCCCCAAAGCACCATTTAACAATGGTAGAATCGCATCAAAGATAATCCAAACCATTGATCCAGTACCACTCTGGGTTGGGGAGTAGTTTTGTCCTGGGTTGATAATACCAAACCAATTCCAAAAGAAAAATATAGCAGCGAACATATAACCGAAAAATAAAGTGTTAGCCGCTATGAACTCTTGAACACTTGAGTTTTCATCAATTTTACTCTTGCGGGAGTAACTGATTATTATCCCCAATACTACAGAAATTGCAGAGAGCACATTCAGGTATGCCCATACTGAATTGTTATAAGGTGATTCTTCTGTGGACGTATAATACAATGGCTCAATGACTGTGTGGATTGCAACTGCTGCTGCAATGAGGATGAGAACGATACCTATAATTTTCATGAGGGGTTGCATGAAATTTCTCCTTCCCTAATTGGGCTTATAGAAGTATCATATAAAACATCTGCTTGTTTTTTACAGAAATTATTCAACTTACAAATTAACCGTTTTACTACTTGAAGATCATTACAATTCAATATAATACTAAATGTTAATAGTATTAAAACATACTCTCTCAGATATGATTATAGAAATATGACAATTCAATGTCAAGAAAAATATGTTTATACAGGGTTATTTAGTTTTAAAAACACTCAGTTATCAAGTTAACTGCGAGTAAAGGTTTTGAAGCATAATATTTTATCTTATCAGCTATACTTGTAACTCCAGCAAATCGGAATACTGCTAATGCGGTATTTCGTAATGCAGCCATAACCTGCGGAATAGCCCCACATCGGA
>JAJDWI010000024.1 GCA_022825665.1 Candidatus Poribacteria bacterium | reverse complement strand
CAAGATACTTACAGGAAACTTGCCATTAGCTACGATAAACTCAAAGAAACCCGTTTAGGGTTTCGGTATTTAGCATATTCAATGATAAACTTACGAGTGACTTTCAACGGTGTTTAGCTCGTACTCGCTATGAGTTCAATACTAATCCCACAAATCAAGTCCTAACAGTTTCCGTCCTAAAGGAGTTAATTCTGGTGATCCGTAGTTTTTCGCTTCCCAACCACGCGGGTCACCAGGATAAGGTCCTCTGCCTAATGCTCTTCGTTCTCGCCATAACGTAAGTCGCTCTTGACGACGTTCTTCGTTCATCGGGTTTGGTGCAACATGATAGTTCATGTATTGTGCTAATCTGGGTTTGTCGGAAGTATTACGTCCGTTGCCGTGTGGTAGGGCAATATGCCAAATCAGCAGAGAACCTGCCTTCGCAGGAACTTGTCTGAATTTCTCTCTATATACTTCTGGCGTAAGTTCCGGAACCCACGGATTTTCTTTATCAATTAGCGACTTATGTGCTCCAGGCCAACAAACAAAAGAACCTTGATTTGATGCTGTATCTCTTAGGAACAAAACACCTTGTGTACTGAAGTGAACCGGTAGTTTAGAGGTGTCCGCATCCCAATGATACATCCCAAGGTGATCCCATTCTGGATGATCAGGATGTTTAGGAGGTTTCATGTTCACTCTATCAATGTGAACCCAGATCCTTTCAGTACCATATATCTCAGAATATATTTGATAGATCGGTGGATGTTGGTAGACGTTCCACATTGCTTGATGAAAATACATTTCTACCATGCCAGCACCGGGCTTGTGCGGGGCACGATACCAGTCATTGCGGTCTGATGGATCCATTTCCAAATATGCGAAAATTGCATCTACAACTGCCTCACAGAGATCAATCGGGACGGCGTTTTCAATAACCATATAACCGTATTCATCAAAATGGTCAAGATGTGCTTGTGTTAGTAGTGACATTCATGTTCCTTTATTGTTAGTGTGTGTTTCTCAATCACAATATAACCTCAACAATTATAGCACATCTAATGGATATTTACAAAAAAAATGGCATCTACGAGTTAAAACCTTGTAGGTAGCAACTTGAGTTATAATAGATGTTTCTCAAACCAACCGATGATACGTTCCCAACAATCAGCGCGGTGTTCAGGTCGCCAATACCTCACGAGATGTCCTTCACCACGATACCACGCAAATGTCGCTTCCTTCTCAAGCCTGCGTAATCCAGAGAAAAGTTCACCAGACTGCGTGTAATCATCACCATTAAACCCTTCACCACAATAGATTAGAACAGGGGTTTCGACCTTATCTAAGTGAAATAGCGGTGAACTGTCAATATATCGTTGGCGTTTTTCCCAGAGCGAACCACCTATATCCATACGATTCTTGTCTTCTATCCATTTAATACCAAGACTTCTTCCCAGTTTCGTAAGATTCCCGTATATTCTGGTCAAATTATAAAAACCGCCACCGCAAACTGCGGCTTTGAAACGGTTGGTTTGTGTAACCAGTCCGGCTGTGAAGTATCCACCGTAACCGTATCCTGTTATCCCCAAACGATCAGCATCGGCGATACCCATTTCAATGACTTTGTCTACCGCAGACAGCACGTAATCGGGCAATTCTTTCAACGGTTTGCTGACTCTTGACGGCACATCAACACCAAGCACGGCAAAACCACGGGCAGCAAGGAGTTGCAAGTTCATGACAAATTTATCGAACCCAAAAGTATGAATATGCATTGACAGCTGACTGCCCGGATCGACCCACGTAACTAAAGAATATTGTTTGCCTTCCTCATAGTTGGCAGGTAGCATCAAAATACCACGTAAACGTTCGCCTTTCTCTGTTTGTGCTTCGACGAAACGAGCATCACCAAATTGTAAGTCGCGCAGATGCGGATTGAGATCGGACACCTACTGTTGTTTTCCGGAGTCTACATCAAACATCCAGACTTCCTCTGGATGTGTCGCATTCTGTGCTCTGTAGACAATCTGTGTGTCGTTACTGACAACCTTTAAATCGTATTCGTCTGCTATATGACGGGTTATGCTAATTGGTTCTTCAAATAAGCAAGTCGCATGTGCCTCAGACGTATTTATTAAATAAAAACCATCTTTCTTTGTTTCTGGATCATGAGTCTGGACACAGATAGACTGTGCATCGCTTGACTGCCAAACGACGTGGGTATTTACTTTCGCGACAATACCCATGATATGTTTCTTCAATTCTTCTGTCAGTTTCCGGGCATCGCTGCCATCTGCTGCGAATTCCCATATATTTCCGTCAATGCCGCAGAAAAACGCCTCTCCTGATGGTCGCCATAACGGACGGGCGTAAAATCGCAGTTTCTCTGTAAGATCTGCAGTCAGGTTCTTCTGTTCACTATCTTGGACTGAAACAATAAACAGACCATCTGGTTGCGCATATACCAGATACTTACTGTCTGGTGACCAACTCACGAATAGTGCTTTTTCGGTGAGATTTGTAGCAAAACTTCGAGATGGCGTTCTATCCAAAGGAACTAATAACAACTCATAAAGGGTTTCTTGAGATGTCAACTCCCTTCCCCGTATTACATTGAGCACAGCAACAGCAGTATTATCTGGAGAGAGTATAATTTTTCTCGTAAACAAGCCTCGTGCGAGAACTTGCACATCACCTGTGTCAACGTTGAAGACACCTAAATCTCCTTTCATCCAGACGAATTGGTCTAAATCTTCATCTACAGAAGATTGTTCATCCGTATCGGTATGCCAAACGTTTATCGCTTGTGGAATTGTTTTGTTTGAGATAATTGTGGAAAGGTCCATATCTTCGGGTCGTAACTTCGTGATGATATGTTTTCCATCTGAAGTCCACTGCGGGACTTCAAGACCGTGTGTTGCAGTAATCGGTTTTTCGCTAACTTGCCGCAGTTCATTTTCAACCCTATCCCAAACCCAAAGATGGGGAGCCCCCATTCTGTCAGAAAAGAACGCTAAGTGGTTTCCATCTGGAGACCACCTTGGTGCCCAGTCAACACCCGTCTCTGATCCGAGTTGATGCGTTTTCTTCGTTTTGATGTTGGTAACCCATACTTCTTGACTATGATTTTCTATCAATGCACCTGTTAGTTGATGCAGTGAAAATTCATCGGTCTGTTGTTCGAACGATGATTTTCGGTCGGGGTCAACTACTACATAGGCAAGGCACTCTCCATCTGAGGAAAGTTGCATTCGTGATCGGTCTGATAAGGACTTAATTTTGAGTATATCTGAACTCATTTTATCTACCATACTATTTTCTCCTTGTTGCGGAAGTGGGGAACTGTGTCCTTTTCTCATAGGAACATCTATTGTCTCTTGGACTGATTCGTATTGTCTTAACCTTTGTCTTGCGCGATGGAGTTGGCTCTTAATCGTATTTTTGGGGATACCTAAATAGTTACTTATCTCAGCAGATGTCATATCTTCAAAATAGTGGAGTTTGATAAGTTGATGATCACTTTCCTTTAGTTTTGAAAGTAGTGTCTGGACTAATTCGCGTTGTGCTTCAGCAGCATCCCATTCATTTTCCAAAGCCACATACCGTGAATATGAATCTGTTTCTGTATTTATTGTGTAGCTTTCGCGTAGCAGTTGGGACATTGATTGATTTTTTCGAAACCGCGCTATACAAAGATACTTCACAATCGAAAAAAGCCATTTTGGAAACTTTGTAGGATCTCTCAGCTTTTCCAGATTCTGGTATACTTCGATAAAAGTTTCCTGGGCAATGTCTTCAGCAACGTGGAAATCTCCAATCTTCCGATATGCATACGCGTGAACCTGCTCCCGATACTTACTGACCAAAGTAGCAAAGGCAGATTCATCACCCGCAAGTGTGGATTGAATCAACACAACATCATCCATTTTCATCTTAAATCTCCAGAAAGGTTTGATGTTTGATTACGTAGAATTATAATATAATTTAGAAAATAAATGGTTAAGACGTTTCTGGGTAAGAGTGCTCAATAGCACCAAGAACGTCTAAATTAATCCCTTCGCTATATATAGTCGCGAATTGACTGGAAAAGGGTGCATAATTTTAATCGAATAGCATCAATGATTTATAATGTATCATGATTTTAGGAAATATTTTTGGAGGAACCAGAAGTCCGCTTCATAAGCGTTAAATTATGAACGTGTTTCTATTGTAAGGTTTTATGAGGATTAAGTAAATATTTCGGTAATTCTAATTTTCCCAAACCCGGTAGGTGCGGTTTCCTAACCGCACTGGATCTTTTTCCAAAATTACCGAATTAATAAATTAATCTTCATTCAACCTTAATAGACATGTATGCAAAGTAATAGGCACACTCCGTATATCGTATACCCACTTCTCGGACGTTACGCGGTGTGTGCCTGCCACCTTAAAATCCATGCTAAAATCGAAGTCTATGGAATGACTTCCCAGTCACTTCAAAAGAGGAATGGAATATCTAACAAACAATAACAAATCACTTCCTGTATGGAACAGTATTAATTTGAATTGGTAAAACATCACATCAAGTCCTCTACAAATTGTCACTCAGGTTTGATATGTCCGAGATGGACGATTGTCATACTCACAAAGTTAAAGAAAAAGGAGATTGCATCATTTATCGGTTTAATGAGATTGTCTTTAGAACGCGAAACTAATTTGGATTCTGTCAGTATTATCAAGGCTTTCTCTATATCAGTTTCTGATATGCCAGTCCCGTTTACCAAATCCTCAACTGATTTCTCACCTTCTACCAACTGTCTAAAAATAGCAACTATAGTAGGATCTGTGAAGAGACTCGCAAGATTCACGATGTTGGCATCGGGTGCTTTGTTAAGGAATATATCAAGACTATCCGTCCAATATGCGATGCGTGATTTTCCGGTATTGGATTCGGCGTGATATGCACCAACATAACCCCATGAAATCTGATTTTTAGCGTCTTCTGGAAGTGTACTTAATGTTTTAAGTGCGACACCACGTTCTGTGCGATGAGGAGACGGTATATCAAATTTTTCATTTAGTTGAATCGTTAGAGAATGAATCTGTTCTCGAAGTTTAGCCATATCTTCTTGCAAATCAGGTAAAATCCGGACTTGCATCCCAGTTAGGTCATGTATACTTTCTTCATGAATTTCCTTAACTTTTGTTTCATCTTTCACTTCTTTTGCCATGATAATATCTCCTTTCAATGGTTGTTGTGAAGATTGTTCCCGTTCAATTGTAATGTCCAATTCCTCTTGAATCATGAATTCATACTTCTTCAGTCGTTGCCGTGCCCGACGGATACGACTCTTGATAGTATTTTCCGATACACCTAAATAGGTTCCTATCTCTGATGATGTCATTTCCTCAAGGTAGTGGAGGGTGATAACCTCTCGATCACACTCTTTCAACTTGTTAAGCAGTTTCTTGACAAGGTTGCGTTCCACCTCAACAGTAGTCTTCGCGTGTTCAGCTGCAACATATTGGGAATATGCTTCTGTCTGTATCTCTGAGGGAAGTATTTCTTCTATAGGTTCCGTCTGTACACGGTTTTTACGATGCCATGCAATACAGAGACGATTCACAATCGCATGAAGCCATCGTGAAAACTGCGTCGGATCTTCCAATGTATGCAGTTTCTGATACACTTGTAGGAATGTATCCTGCACAATATCTTCAGCAATATGAAAATCGCCTGTCCGTCGCCATGCATGTGTATGCACCTGCTTTCGATATTTTCTTAGCAAACTCTCAAAAGCCGACTGATCACCTGTAAGGATACGTTGGATCAATGCAACATCATCATTTTTCACCAGATTTCTCCGAAAAACTCATCATCATTCACTTATATATAATGACGCGAGTTTAGAAAAAATAGGTGCATAATTACGGGAAAGTAGGTGGGTTGATATATTTTTTATTCGGTGCGTAATGCTTCAATTGGAGACATTCGCATGGCTTTTATAGCAGGATACAAACCGAAACCAACACCAAGTAACATTGAAAAGAAGATGGATATCAGTGCCCACTGCGAGGAGAGGACTGTAGGCCATTCAGGAACGATTTTGACGATACGCACTGCTATATACGCCATTCCCTTGCTTGCAAAGACACCAAGTCCGATACCAAATATGCCACCGGTGCTACACATGAAAATAGACTCACTTAGGAACTGCAATAGAATATCTGAACGCTTCGCGCCGAATGCCTTCCGTAGACCGATTTCTCGGGTACGTTCTCCAACAGCAACCAGCATCATGTTCATAATGCCAAGTCCACCGACAAGGAGTGAAAAACCGGCGATACTTCCTAATGCAGTCTTTATGAGTATACTGATTTTCATTAGGCGTGCTAACCCTAAACGCACATCAAAAGTACCAAAAAAGTCATTTTGGTTTCGGTGCCGTTTCCGGATAACAGTTTTAACCTCTTCAATTGCGCGAGGTATATCCTCTACGGTGTGTACATGAACAGCAATCTGAGGGATTCGGTCATTACCTGTAAAACGTTGTTGGACAGTGGTAATCGGCATAAAAACGAGATCATCGAAACTAAATCCGAATTCAAGGCTTCGTCCGCGCGGCATTAGTATGCCGATAACGATTAAGCGTTCTTTTGTCGCACTCGTACTACTATGAGCAATCTTAATCTCTTTTCCGAGTGGAGACACCTCACCGAACAATCCTGTTGCGACATTTGCCCCGAGCACAACGACTTTTACAGAATTTTTTACATCTTCCTCAGAAATAAACCGTCCTGTTGCTAAATCCCATTCCATTGCCAAAGCGTAAGTCTCATTTACCCCGTTATAGCCAGCACGGATGTTTGTGCCATCTGGGGCTTGCATCAGTACACGCGACCATACTGGAACTCGTGGTGCAACAATCTTCACAAAAAAACATTCTCTCTCAATAGCCTGCACGTCACCATAATTAAGGTATTCTCCGCTTCGTGCTGGAACACGACGTCCATCGACCCATCTGGAAGAAGTTTGTAAAACTGTGAAGACGTTAATTCCACTTATTTTTTCCAGATCCTCAAGGATAATCTCTTTTGCACCATCCCCGATAGCAACCATCGCCAGTACTGCTGCGATACCAATTATAATTCCGAGTATCGTCAGCAATGAACGTAGTTTGTTTAATAACAATGCTCTGATTGCTACGGTGATGGATTCAATGAAAATCATTAGCGTTTGTCAGTCTATTGCTTAGGCTTCCAAGCGCATCGGCATGGTGAAGTAGACATGTCCTTCATCACCAATAGGTTTAACAACTATAGGATATATCAAACCTGAGTACCCAAGAGAGAAAGACTCCGTTTCAATATGCTCTAATACCTTTATCAGGAACCGTGAATCAATACGGATATGGACTTTCCCAGTGCACGACTCTACTGCTAGTGTTTCACACTCCTCGTCTGGTGCTGAAAGTTTAGGAGAAATCCGAATTTGTTTCTCGTTTATCTCTAAATAGACCGTAGGACATTTCGGGTTTGAGAGCAAGGAAACCCTACGTATCATTGACAAAATCGGTTCTTTAGGCACAACAACACATTCTTCAGTAGAGTGATCAACGACTTTCTCATAAGATGGATATTCACTGTTTATCAATTTCGTCGTCAAAGTAACGTTTTCATCTGCAAGAAGAATTTGGTCATCAACGCGTGCAATCTTTATCTGTGGAGAATTAGCAAATGCTCTCTCAATTTCTTTTATTGCTTTTATCGGAACGATAAATCCGCTACTATCTTGATTCAACTTTATAGATTCACAATAAGCGAGTGCAAGTTGTACTGTTCCATCAGTCGCGACAACTTCAGTTCTGTCCTCAAAAAGGTTAAAATAGAGACCGTTTAGGTTGTATCGTCTCTTCTCTGTAGACGCAGCAAATTTGGTTTTGTGAAGGATAGACCGAAAGTTATTCCCATCAATAGCAAATGCTTTCTCATCAATAGCCGGTAGTTTAGGGAATTCTTCATCGGCAAGTTCTACGTTTTTGGTCATGCCATTTCCACCAGTGATTTCAACCTGATTGTCTACTGTGGTTGTCAAATTTATCGGTTTTTCAGGGTTCCATTCATTGACGATATTTCCCAATTGTTCAGCAGGGATAACGATTTTCCCCTCCTCTTTGACCATACCATCAACTTTCACTTTGATACTGATATCTGCATCTGTCGCTATACATTCAATCCTGTCCTCTTCCGCGTGGATAAACACATTCGAGAGAACAGCGGACTCATCACCCTCACTGGCAATCCCCTGTAGAACCTGAAGGGTATACAAAAGATCGTTTCTTTCAAAAGTTAATTTCATTCCAATTCCTCCGTTGATATGCCTTTGGATGCGATGTTGCTCATCAATTGTTATGTCTAACGCATCTTGTATCATGAATTCGTATTTCTTTAACCGTTGTCGTGCGCGGTGCAGCCGACTCTTAATAGTGCTTTCTGATATACCCAAATGCGATCCTATCTCTGAATATGTCATCTGTCTAAAGTAGTGGAGGGTGATTATTTCCCTATCATCCTGTTTCAACTTTGCCAGCATTTTCTTGATAAGGTCACGTTGCACTTCCGCAGTAGTTTTTGCGTGTTCTGATGCAACATATTGAGAATAAGCTTCTGTCTGTATTTCTGAAGAGTCGGTCTCTTCCAACGACTCGGTTCGTATTCTGTTTTTCCTAAACCACGCAATGCATAGGTGATTCACAATCGGATAAAGCCATCTTGAAAACTGCGTTGGATCTTCAAGTGTTCCCAGTTTCTGATAGACCTGTAGGAAAGTGTCCTGTGTAATGTCTTCAGCGATATGGTAATCACCTGTCCTCCGCCATGCATGTGCGTGAACCTGCTTCCGATATTTTCTTAGCAAACTTTCAAAAGCAGCCTCGTCACCTGTAAGGATACGTTGGATCAACATAACATCTTCATTTTTCATCAGATGGCTCCGTAATGCGTTCTTCATTCAGTTGTATATAATGACGCGAGTTTAGGAATAAATGTTGCACATTTTTGAGCAATGTGAACGGAGTGGGTTTGCCTTAATAATCAACAAACTCTCAATTCGAAATTAACTTGACATATTTTACTCCTCTCCATATAATTTTCAACACAATTCAACAGATATTGTGGAGGAATCTGTCGATGGCGAAAACAGTTTGCATTGTCGGAACAATGGACACGAAAGGTGTAGAATTTGCGTTCATCAAAGCACAGATAGAATCAAGTGGTTGCACAACGTGCGTTGTCAATACAGGCATTTTAGGGGAACCAGAGTTAGTACCTGATATTTCAGCTGATGAAGTGGCACAAGCAGGTGGTTCGTCTTTACAGGCATTGCGAGATGAAGGCGACCGCGGCAATAGTGTGGCTGTAATGGCACAAGGCGCAGCAACGCTTATCGCTGAGAAACATGGCGCAGGTGAAATAGACGGTATAATTTCACTCGGTGGTTCTGCGGGAACTACTATCGGGACAACAGCGATGCAGGCATTACCTGTCGGTGTTCCGAAAATTATGGTGTCGACCTTGGCATCAGGAGATACAAGTCCTTATGTGCAATCCAAAGACATTTGCATGATGTATTCTGTCGTTGACATTGCAGGTATCAACCGTCTATCACGACAGATTCTCGCTAACGCTGCGGGGGCAATCGTTGGAATGGTCACTGCTGAAACGCCAGAAGCAGCAGACGACAAACCCTTAATCGCTGCGACAATGTTCGGTGTAACAACTCCGTGTGTCACAAAAGCACGTGAAATCCTTGAAGATGCTGGCTATGAAGTTCTCGTTTTTCATGCAACAGGCACAGGTGGACGCGCCATGGAAGACCTCGTTAAAGGAGGTTTCCTTGCAGGTATATTAGACGTAACAACAACAGAACTTGCAGATGAATTGGTCGGTGGCATACTCAGTGCTGGTCCTGAAAGGTTGGAAGCTGCAGGACAAGCAGGTCTACCACAAGTTATCGCTCCGGGTGCTTTGGACATGGTGAATTTTGGTCCTCCTGACACAGTACCAGAGAAGTTTAGCAAACGCCACTTTTACCAACATAATCCAACAGTAACACTCATGCGGACAACTGCCGAAGAGACAGCCGAATTGGGCAAAATCATGGCAAACAAACTCAACGAAGCCACGGGACCAACAACCGTTCTCATCCCTACACAAGGTGTATCTGCAATTGATAAAACAGGACAACCATTTGATTCACCTGAAGCGAGAGATGCATGGCAGGAAAATCTGAAAACACATATCGGTGACAATGTTACGGTAATTGAAATGGATGCTCATATCAACGATGATGAATTTGCTACGAAACTTGCAGAGACGTTATTGGATAGTCTAAAATAAGAGGGTATAATGCCAAAAGTATACAAAACACTGATGGACTCCGATGTAGACCATTTCGTTGAGAAAGGACACATTGTCCTGAAAGACTGCTTTTCGCGAGCATTAGCAGCGGAATGGCGAGAATTCGCCTTTAAACGACTCGGTTATGACCCCGACGATCCTACTACTTGGGAGGAACCGCGCATACATTTGCCATCTATGAATCGTCTTCCGATCCGAGAAATCGCACCGAGGGCATGGGATGCTATTTGTGATCTACTGGGAGGTGAAGACAGACTTGCCAACACAGAACCTTCTTGGGGTGATGGTTTCATAATTAACTTTGCATTAAGGGCAGATGAAGCATGGGAACCTCCTGAAAAACTTCGTTGGGGTTGGCATAAGGATGGTGATTTCTTCCGTCACTTCTTGGATAGTCCTGAACAAGGATTGTTGACAATCGTTGTATGGTCAGACATTTTACCGAAAAGTGGAGGCACATTTGTCGCGTGCGATTCTGTAAAACAGGTAGCGAAACATCTATATGCAAATCCACAAGGATTGTTACCCGGTGAAGGTTTTGGTCAGTTAGTCTCAGAATGTAAGGACTTTGTAGAAATTACGGGCAATGCGGGGGATGTTGTTCTCTTGCATCCATTTATCTTACATTCAGCATCACAGAACCCTTCAAGACGTGCGCGGTTTATTACAAATCCACCTGTTGCCCTCAAAGAACCGATGAATTTCAATCGTGATAATCCAGACGATTTCTCACCAGTTGAGATGGCAGTTTTACATGGGTTAGGTAAAGACCGCTTAGATTTCAAACCGACAGCACCGAGAGAACGATTGATCCCTGAACGGGTAAAACGTCAAAAGAAGATATTGGAAGAGCAGAAAAAACGGCTGGCGATGGAATAGGATAAACTTTTCAAGGATTCACAATACGCTGTTGTTTGAGTTTTTCTACCTCCGCCATGAGTGTTTCAATTTGTTTCTCTTACAAGCGATCCTTTCTGTTATGCCATGCGATGATAACTTGTGGAATACCTACTGCAATCACGATAAGGGCAATCAAGAAATACACAAGATTTGTGGTAGTTCCGATCTGTTTTTCAATTCCGTTTAAACGGCCATCTACACCAGTAAAACGTCCATCCAACCTTGCGACATCCTCCTTTAGAGAAACGATATCGGTTTTCATAGACGCTATCTCGACCTTTATAGGCTTAATTTCCTTTTCAATAACTTTCTCAAGTTCCTCTTTGACAATCAAGCGTATCTCATTAAGGTTTTGCTGTGTCAAATCAGCGAATGATGGCATGGCAAAAACAAACAAGCAAACCGAGAAACAGAAAACAGATTTTAACATGGCTTCACTCCTAATGGTATATTAAACCGCATTTACGCGTGTTTGTCAACAATATGTTATCTTTTTTCCGCTTCTAACTGAGTCTTTTGCCAGCCATAATCAACATTTCCATCATAAAACTTATTGGGGTGTTCCACTGCCCAAATTTGCTTGTGGATAATCCAATTCTTGGGGTCTAATGCCAAAGCCTTTCGCCATTCTTCCATCGCTTCCGTCTTTTTTCCTACCTCTAACAGTGTTAAGCCAAGTTGAAAACGGGCATTCGCCTCAATAATCTTTGGATTTTGAGATTTACTTAGTGGTTTTACACTGCTGAGTAATGCTGTATTATAGGTGGGATCCTCCATCCACTTTTCCAGCATAACGAGTGTTTCTTTCTTAGCAACATTTATGCTGAACGGAGATTTGACTAATCTACCCGCCTCGTCAATCATAACACCGTAGGGAATTGCTTTTAGGTTGAATAGATTGCCCAATATATTCTGTGAATCAACGAGTGTAACGAATTCTGCTTTGGATTTGTCATGCCACGGTTGGACAACAGACGCGCCTTGTGCATCAATTGCAATGGAGACAATATTTAGTTTATCACGGTGTTTTGCGTAAAACTTCTGCCATCCTGACAGTTGTCCGCGACAGGCTCACCATGAACCCCAAATATAGAGAAGTGTTTTCTTTCCACGAAAATCTTGTAAATGTTTTGGTGTATCATCAAGATCAGGCAACGTAAATTGAGGGGCAAGTTGTTCTGGTCTGATGATTTCAATGTGTGATTCCGATGCTTTGTATATTTCAAATCCAAAAGGTATAGCGATGCTTTCAAGTTTAGAATAAGTAACATTGTCAATACTGAATGCTTCATCACCAAATTGCAATGGTACACACAACTCTGAATCTGCTTTATCACAAATAACTGCCATCTCTCCACCATCTGGATATTCAACCTTTAATTCAAGTTGTTTGCACAAGTCCTCTAACGGGACTAACCATGCACCATTTTTGTATATAGGTGCGGTAGCAAAGGGAATAGGTTGATTATCAAGTGATATTTGAAGTATTTTGGCTGGTGCTGCCTGCAATCCTATAGCAAGTGATAGCATTAAAGAGGTTGTAATTATCAGTTTTGTCATGGTGTGATTCTCTCCCGATGTTGTGCGTCGTAAATTAGGAATTTGGTTATCTGTTCAGCAGTTTTTGCGGTAAGTCCAGATCCTGGTTTTCGCCTCATCTTCTGCACATATTTCCGCCATTCTTCCGCAGTGAAAGTGGAGTTAATTGGTCGTGCGACGGTATGACATCGGCTACATTTACGAGTAAACAGTTCGTAAAGTGTTTGCATTTCTTGTGGATAATCTGAGACATCAATAAAGTTAGGTCCGCTATCTGCGGGATAAGTTTTAGGTCCAGTGCGGGATGCACGTAGTGATAAAAACATGCCGATACCTACCAGAAGGATAACACCTAATACGACAATCCAAACTATAGTTTGCTGCACCGATTAATGGACCTCGTTGTCTGTCAGATTCATGATTAATAAGATCAACATATCAAGAAAAAATTTGATATGTTTTATCCTATTTAATTGGAAATTGTAAACTCATAGAAAACTACATCAGGATTATTCACTGAGATCGTTCAAAACTTGACTGAACTCATTAATGTTTTCTGCTTGAATGGCAGTGCTAAATAACATCTCAAGTTGTTGCAGATCATCAATTGGTTCAACTTTTGTCTTAAAGGTTTGTGCGGTGTTTTCCCCAAATCGAAGTGCCAAAGTATCAAGGATATGCTTACGAGTGCCTTGTTTGAAACCTTGTTCGTGTGCAAGTGGTGCTACATAATCGACAATAGGTGGTTTTTGCATGGTTTCCTCCGATATAATGTCTAAAATTGTTTGTGAATCAAAAATCAAATTTCCCAAAATAGCGAGACTACCAAGATATTCTCCCTTGTTCGGAACATCCATACTATCAGCGACTTGTATACATCTGCGAAGCCATTGTTCATCGTTTATATCTGTTTGATGCCTCATGAGTGGTGTAAAGGGTATCAATCCAACAAGTTTCATATCAAGTATCTTTTGTCCATCAAGATCAGTTAATCTAAAAACTTGATATTCGATTGAAATATTATGATTTTCCAGATTCTGCTCAAATTTACCGGGATCGTTACCACCAGCGTCAGGACGCAAGTAAAGCACATTAGAATAAACTGGTAGACGATAAACTTCAATTGCCCTGATGATGTAACCCGCCATCCGAAGGGGCATTTTAGGATCGTAACTATCATTAGTTTGAAATTCAAAATGCACGAGTACTTCTCTACCGTTGTGCAGTGCCTTAATGAGTGAATCTGCCTGATGCATTTCCACGGCAGGTTGTTCGGGGGTAACAACCTCCAACAGGGTTATATCTGCTGTATCAAACCTGAAGCAGAGATTTACAAAATCTTGAGGGTTTGCTTCTATCTGTTTCTTAGAGGCAGTATCAAAACTTGCCATTTCACTCCTTCACAATTCTGTTTGTGTCTATTGCAAACTTATGACGCAGATTTAGAATGACTGCCAATCATGTTGATTTGTATAGTATTACTTAGCAAATACCTCCCCTGAGTATCTGATGTAGTTTTAGATTAACAGGTGATCTCTTTTACCTTATTAACAATCGCATTTGCACTAATTCCATGCAGTTCCAATAACTCATCCGGTTTGCCGGATCGAGGTATTCCCGTAACAGCGAGTTTGTGCACACGGACATCTTCAGTTGCAACTGCATCCAACACTGCATCTCCTAAACCACCTTCAGGATAGTGATCTTCAACGGTGAGCATAGTGTTATTTGTTTCTGCAGCAGCGGCTAATAGTGTTTCCGTGTCAACAGGTTTGATGGAATATAGGTCAATGACGCGGATAGCGGTCCCTTCAGCAGCAAGTATTTCATGCGCTTTTAATGCTTCATGAAGTGTCACACCTGCTGTGATTACAGACACTTTATCGTCATCACTCTTTTTAACGACTTTACTCCCCCCGATTGGAAAACTCTCTGTAGCATCGTAAAGGATAGCGGTTTTAGGACGAGAAGTGCGGATATAGACAATCCCTTCGTGTGCGGCAGCTTCAGCAACAAGACGTTCCGCAGCGACAGCATCACTTGGATATAGCACAACAGCATCAGGAATTGCGCGGAACATAGCCAAGTCTTCTAAACCCATCTGCGAGGGACCATCTTCACCGATTGAAACACCACAATGTGAACCAGCATATTTAATGTTCGCTTGTGAGATCGCAGACATGCGGATTTGGTCATACCCACGAGATAAAAATGCAGCAAACGTTGAAACATAAGGAATTTTACCCCGCTTTGCCAAACCTATACCTGCACCTACCAAGTTCTGTTCTGCGATGAACATCTCAAAAAACCTGTCTGGATAAATTTCCATGAATTGTTCAGAATACGTAGAGTTTTTGGTATCTCCATCCAGAGCAACAACATTTGGGTTCGCTTTACCAAGTTTAGCAAGTCCAATGCCGTAGCCACCGCGCGTTGCTACCTCTTCGTCAGATGCATACTCAGGTGGTTCACAGGCGGTAACAGTAGAAGTCTGATTATCTATAGGATTTGGGGTTTGTATCTGGATTGGAATGTCTGTATGCAGTGGACCGAGTTCTTCTAAAGCTTTATCAAGTTGTTCACCTTTTTCAACTGCTTTCCCGTGCCAGTTATCTTCATTTTCAAGGAACGAAACCCCTTTTCCTTTATATGTTTTTGCCACAATCATTGTCGGTTTATCGTTTGAGGCTTTGGCTTTTTCCAATGCAGGTAATATCTCATCATAATCGTGTCCATCAATACCGATGGTTTGCCATCCAAATGCCTCAAAACGTTGGCAGTAGGTATCAATATCAAAAGCATACATAGTGCGTTGGCTCTGTCCGAGTGCATTTACATCTATAATTCCGATCAAGTTATCCAACTTATAATGAGACGCTAAAGCAGCTGCTTCCCAGACACCACCCTCAGCAGTTTCGCCATCACCAAGTAATACATAGACGCGGTAATCAGATTTGTCTAAGTATTTACCGTTGAGTGCCATACCAAGTCCGAGGGATAGCCCTTGTCCGAGAGAACCAGTCGCTACCTCAGTCCATTCAAAACGCGGGGTCGGATGTCCCTCAAGAATGCTGTCAATCTGTCGCAGTGTAGCCAAATCATCTACTGGAATAATACCCGCTTCAGCATAAGCAGCGTATAGCAGCGGCGCAGCGTGTCCTTTTGATAAGATGAATCTATCGTTATTTGGATTTTGTGCGTCTGTGCAGTCGTACCGCATTGCGTGAAAAAAGAGAACAGAGACAATATCTGCAGCTGAAAGGCACGTCGTTGGATGTCCGGAACCTGCCTCTGATGTTGATGTGATAGAGTGTATTCGTAGGTTAGTCGCTTTCTGTTTGAGAAGTTTCTTCAAGGTGTCCACTAATTTTGTTTATCCTTTCCTTTTAAGAGTATTTCGCCTTCAAAATTTCTGCGCGTCTCCGCGCTGCAATCGTAAGATAATGCTCACTGCAGGTCTTAACAAGAGATTCAAATGTATCAATCGCTTTCGAAATGTCTTGTGTTTTGACGTAAGCCTCTGCTTGCCAATACATTGATTTAGCTACTATTTCGTTGGATAGGAGCTGCTTCCCTCTGTTTTGCCGTTTAGCATTTTTTATTGCTTCACCAAATTTTTCTATAGCATGTTCATAATTCTTGTCTTCATAATAGGCTATTACGGCTTCTGTGTAGGCAGGAATATTTTCTTCCTGTTGACTAAAAGGGTCTACTTCAATATGTTCTTTTAAAACAAGCGAGGAAGTTTCATCGTCGGATTCATCCTCTTCATCATAAGGTTCGTCCGGTTCATCTGGTTCATAAGCCACCTTGTCAGCATTGTCCTCTTCAGTCTCATCATCAAAACCTTGAGAATCAAACTCATCATCATCGGTAACTTCTTCGTTGTTATCGTCTTCATCAGTGTCCAGTTCTTCCTCATCAAAATCGTCTATTTCTTCAAGTTTGAAATTCATCTAACTACTCCTCATTTATGGTGTCAATCTAATGTCCAATGCCGTATGTTAGCCACATTATTACAAATTTCATATCAATATCATATCAAATTAATATGGACGTGTCAAGAAAAACTGTTGTATAGCAGAGGCATTCAGTTTTCGGTAATTCGTAAAAAATATGTCGTAAAGTTACGACATAGAAAGTCGCTCCTACAGAAGAGGGTGTATTGAAGACGGGCGAGGTGATCTCGCCCCTACGATGTTGTTTGAACCAAGTTTTAAAGGATAAGAGGTTGCGATTCGGAGATCACTCCTACAAATAGAAGGTTTAATATTAAAAATAATGGGATTTGGAAAGCTGAATGGCTCTGGTTGTATAACAGAGGCATTCAATTGTCGCTGTAAGATATTTGTATATACCTCGTTTTTTCTTTAAATTCTCTGGATTTTATTTCCTTCAAACCGTCCCAGTTTTCGTCTTTTGGGACGGTTTTGGGACGGTGGTGTTTTCCCAGTTCCTGTCTGGGTTTACTGGGGTTTTTATGTAGGTTTTTGCATTTTTTAATTTCGTATTTTTGGGACGGTTTGGGTTTTGTATGATTGACTGTTTTTTCGTGTTATCCTCCTGTATAGAAAATTGAAGGTGATGATTCTGTTTATGTGTGTAATTTGCTTTTTGTCTAACAGTTTTTCTCAAAAATTTTAGCGGATTATCTACCTTTAAAAGTTGACCGTACGGTAACCTTTTTTTACCTAACGGTATCTTTTCTTGTGATCGGTCTGCGTATAGTGCCTGTCTGGTTTTATTGGTTATTTGCATCGGTTTTTTCAGGAGAAAAAATTTAATTTTGGTAACTTTTGCATCATCTGGAAAAATACCAGTTTTTTGACTGCAATTTTGTATGTTTTTTCTAATTTCATAAGAGTGTTGGTATGGTAAAATGTTAACATAATTGGGTTACCCGCAATCAAATATTGTATGTAATATATATATTATAACATAACCAAATAACGAATGTCAAGTTAAATATTTCATTATGTGCTTTACTTATAAATACATTGGTTTTTGCTCTTTCTAAAAACGAACCAAAAAAGGCTGTTTTTCGGTTTTTGGTTCGTTTTGGTTTTTGGGGTTATGCCTGTCTGGGACTGGGTTTATAGAGGTTTTTGAAAATTTTGAATTTTTCATTTTTGGTTCGTTTTTTATTTGCTCGGTTATGGTCGTTTTTGGGTGGATATTTTTTGGGTAACGGGTGAAGGTTTTTGTTGAGAATATGGGGTGTAGTCGGGTTTTGTTTTTCATAGTGGTAGTATTATAACAGGTGTTGGGAAGGGTATGAAGGGTTTCTGGGGATTGGAACCATAAGTTTCATATACGTTTCATGTATGTTTCAGATTTTTGGTTTTTTGAACCAGGATTTTCAAGATTTCAGGATTTTCAGGATTGGAGTTTGGTGTATTGTAGTCCGTTTCATAGGAAGACGAGATATTGTAGTATTATATCGGAAAACGCAGCGGACGCGTAATCCGTGATTCAGATAGAAAGTATTCGGGATTAGAAACCCTTCCATAAGATTACTACGCGACAATTGAATGACTCTGCTGTAGTCTGTTTAGTGTTTGCGAAATATGGATAATCGTGATATAATTTAGTGTATGAATATACATCAATTAAAAGGAAAAACCGTCGGAGCAGCGGTCTCAGGCGGACTTGATAGTTGCACTATTACCAAATGGCTCGTTGACAATGGTGTCAACGTTGTCTGTTTAACTGCCGACCTTGGACAACCCGATGAACGAGATGTTGACGAGATTCGAGAACGGATGTTGGCATGTGGTGCACAAGAAGCGGTCATCGTTGACGCGAAGGACGCGCTTGCTGAAGAGGGTATCCGTCTCATCCAATGTCAGGCAATGTATGAGGGAGGATATTGGAATACAACTGGCATTGCACGACATGTTACAGTAAAAGCACTTTTGCCAGAAATGGAAAGGCGTGACATCTCTATTTTGACACACGGGGCAACAGGACGTGGGAATGATCAGGTACGCTTCCAACTTGCTACCAACATGCTAAATCCACATTTTTCTGTTTATGCGCCGTGGCGAGATGCTGAATTCCTCAAACATTTCGGTGGCAGAAAAGAGATGATAGATTTCTGCCAAGAACATAACTTACCAATCACTGCAACTCATGAAAAGCCATACTCTACAGATGCGAATTTACTTGGATTAACGCATGAAGCAGGTCGGTTAGAATCGCTGAAAACTCCTGCTGGATTTATTACTCCGGGAATGGGAGTGCACCCGAAAGATGCCCCGGATGATATAGAACACTTCACTGTTACATTTGCGCGTGGGATGCCTGTTGAAGTTAACGGCAGTCCCTGCACACCACTAATGAGTTTAATAGAGGCAAACCGAATTGGTGGTCAAAACGGAGTTGGCATCGGTATTCATACTGTTGAAAACCGTTTTGTTGGTATTAAAAGTCGCGGTGTATATGAATCACCCGGTATGGAATTGCTTGGTAGGTGTTATGAGTATCTGCTTCAATTGATTTTGGATAGACGTGCGCGCAAACTTTTTGATGGTATCTCCTCGGATGTAGCAGAACAAATTTATCAAGGTTATTGGTTCGATTCCGCTACAGAATCTATGTTATCATCTGTTGAGCCGTTGACGCGTTTGGCGAGTGGGACGATTACCGTAGCACTTTATAAAGGTAATGTTGCATTCCATACTGCAGGTGGTGCTCCGCATTCACTTTACTCTGAGGAGACTGCATCCATGGAGGATATTGGAGATTTCGACCACGCGGATTCGGAGGGATTTCTTGCAGTGCTTGGTGTTGGTGCGCGTGCTGCTGCTGTTGCTGGACAGACGAAAGAATAGTTGAATAATATTTATTTTGGTAATCCAGACCGATTGCTCTCCAGCCTTTCCAAATGCTAATCTACAGGCAAGTTCACAGATAATTCGAATATTAACTTCACTTCCAACATTCTTCTAGTGACAATTGATCACCATGATGCTTCTTTGCAATAGAGGTAGACTCCACTGATTTATTTGAGATATGTTCAACAATTTGTTCGGCACCATTGGCTCCATCAAGACCTATACCTCCTAACTCAATCAGTGAAACATTACCGTTTGGTGGGTTGTCAAGGCAACTTGGTTTGACAACAAAAAGCGGTAAACCCATTTTAAGAGTAGTTATTCCAGTATTAAAGGTTCCACTCATTTTGCCTTGAGTATCTCGTTCAGGTCCCGATTCAATTACAACAACTGCTTTGGAAATCGCACACACAAGTTTATTCCGAATCATCGCGTTGCTTGCTAACCATTTGACAGATGGGTCAAATTGTGATACCGCAAGAACATCTCGTTTCCAATCAAATTCTTTAAACATTTTTTTCTGATGCAATTCCTTAATTCCATAAGGTAGTACTATTGTCGTTGTTCCCTCTGCTTCTAACGCACCCAAATGAGCTTCAGAGTCTACTCCTTTAGCATATCCAGAGACGACATTTATACCTGACCGTGCAAGATCGCCAGCCAATTTTCTTGCTATGAGGATTCCTTTACTGGACACATTCCGAGACCCAACAATAGCAACACTGATTGATCTGAGATATTTTCGTTGTCCCTTAGTAAACAATACTGGTGAAATTTCAAGAAGATAGGATAGAAAATCGGAATGCCCGGATAAATAATTTCAACTCCCAATTCTCTAAGTTGATTGTACTCTTCCACTGCTTTTTCGCTATCCTCTTCACGAATTTTGCCATCCAGAATTTTAGCTAACTCAGGAAATTCTGTAGAGAGGGCACTTTTGCTACGTGGCAACATTTCGAGATCAATTTGATGTTTTTCTAATATCTTTGAAATTGATGCCAGAAGTTTTGGACCTATACTCGGTGTTTTAAAGAGACGAAACCATAAATAATCTCTATTAATTTCCATCATCTTTTCCTTCTATTAGTAAGCATTAAGAGTTCCAATATTTGTAACTTCAATCTCTAGCTGTCCGCTTTTGAGTCAACGTTAATACGAGAACATGATGGACACCACCTTGATCATAAAGCACTTTGGTTGCCTCTGTCAGAGTTGTTCCAGAGTCATAAAGATCATCAAACAATAATACACAACGATCTTTGAAGTCTTGGGTTTGGACGACAAATGCTCCTTGAAGTTGCTGACGTTTACTTTCTAGTCTGGAAGATTTTTAAGAGGTACTGTCTGTTTTATTTTAATCAAATAGTCAGTTTTAACTGGCAGCTTCAAGTGTTTTCCCATTTTTTGTGCAATTTCGGTAACAGGTTGAAAAACCCTATTTGTATCTGAGGGTGGAATAGGGACAATTGCCTTAAGATATGGAAGTATAAGGTGTCCATCAACGGAATATTTTTCCTTTACGAATTTTGCAGCAACTTCTACTATCGACTCAACCTTACTTTTATCATTGCGATCCTTTAATTGAAAAACCAATTCACCCAATTCAGTCCGTTCCGTGTCATATCCTCCATCTGGTAAGAGGCGACTTGAGACCGTATGGATATCTAAAGCCCAACCTGATCGCCAATTTCCATAAATTTGTCGTGGATTGATATCCATTATGACGTATTGCTCTCATTAATCGTGTTTGTACTTTATTGCATGTGTATACTAAGGATACCTCAAAAACAATTGATAGTCAATATGTTTGTCATAGTACCCACTACCTAAAGGTAGGGGCTTGTGCTTCGTTGCGGACAGCCGATCTGAGCTACGTCTTACATCTGCTCCACTTTAGGCAGCTAAGCCTGCCTGTTTGATATTGATAGCAGCATTTATGTCTCTGTCG